>NZ_JBZCSF010000008.1:0-136946 GCF_058273125.1 Effusibacillus sp. SKA8
GCAAGGCAGAACTCCCGGTTGCGGGAGTGCTCCCAAGAATCCCACGGCTTCAGCCGTGCGGAGTGTCAAATTCTGTTAAGAGGCGTTCGAGGAAGTAAGGAGGCAATTCCGTTGCAGCTCAGTTTGTTACTTGCTCCGATATTGTTGAAAAAAGTCGCCGGTTCTGTCGAGTCCATCGAGATCTCTCACATTACCGCCGATTCCCGGCAAGTGCGTCCGGGTTCCCTGTTTGTCGCGCTCAGGGGGCACACGGTGGACGGGCACGATTTTGCAGGCAAGGCGGTCGAGCAAGGAGCAGCAGCGGTTGTGGCGGAAAGGCTGATTGAGAATCTTCCGGTGCCGCAGATTTTGGTTCGCAATACGAGGGATGTCACCCCGATTCTCGCGTCCGTGTTTTACCGGCATCCGTCCAAGTCGATGAAAGTGATCGGCGTGACCGGCACCAACGGCAAAACGACCGTCACCCATTTGATCGATAAAATTTTGACGGATCAAGGCCGTTTGACGGGATTGATCGGAACGATCAAGAAACGGATCGGGACCCGGGAATTCGATGTTGCCAATACGACCCCCGAAGCGATCGAACTACAGGAAACCTTGCATCAAATGTTGCAGATCGGAACCGAATATGCGGTCATGGAGGTTTCTTCCCACGCGCTGGAATTAAAACGTGTGGCCGGAACCGAATTCCGGACGGCCGTTTTTACGAACCTGACGCAGGATCATCTCGATTTTCACGGTTCGATGGAAGCGTACCGCAACGCAAAAGGCAAATTTTTTGCGCGGCTCGGCAATACATATGAGGATAAGCGGGAAGAGAACCGGTTCGCGGTGATAAACGCGGATGACCCGGCGGCCGATTTTCTCATCGGGCAGACGGTTGCGGAGGTCGTCACTTACGGGATTGACCGACCGGCGGATGTGCGGGCGGTCGCCGTGCGCATTGAGGCGGAGGGAGCTTCTTTTGTTCTGGAAAGTTTCGCCGGCTCGGCCGAGATCCATCTGCAAATGACGGGCAAGTTCTCGGTTTACAACGCATTGGCCGCCTCCGCCGCGTGCCTTTGCGAAGGGGTGCCGTTAGCCGCGATCAAAGCTTCCCTCGAGTCGGTTCCCGGCGTGGACGGACGGTTTGAACGGGTCCGCGCGGGGCAGCCCTTTACGGTGATTGTCGACTACGCGCATACGCCCGATTCGCTGGAAAACGTTCTGCAAACCATCCGGGAATTCGCAAAAGGGAAAGTCTATACCGTTGTCGGATGCGGCGGCGACCGGGACCGTACAAAACGGCCGAAAATGGCGAGAATCGCCGCGGATTACAGCGATGTGGCGGTGATTACATCCGACAACCCGCGGACGGAAGACCCGGAACGGATTCTTGACGACATGGAACAGGGGCTTGCCGGCGTTGAACCCGTCCGGTATGTCCGGCTGACAGACCGGACGGAGGCGATCAGGTACGCCATCGGTCAAGCCCAAGCGGGCGATGTGGTGCTGATTGCGGGAAAAGGACACGAAACCTATCAAATCATCGGAAAGACGAAGCATCACTACGATGACCGCGAAGTAGCCGCCAAGGCGATCCGAGGTGAACTATGATCCGAGTGACGATGAGCCGATTGGTTGAAATGGCGGAAGGGGAACTATTGGCAGGCGACCCTTCCGCCGGGATACACGGAGTCGGGACAGACACCCGGGCGGATTTGTCCGGGCGTCTGTTTGTGCCTTTAATCGGGGAGCGCTTTGACGCTCACGAATTTCTGTTGCAAGCCGTCGCGCAAGGGGCCGCTGCGGCGTTGTGGCAAAAAAACCGGCCGCTGCCGGCCGGGCTTGCCGCCGGGTTTCCGGTGATCGGGGTGGACGACACGTTGGTCGCCTTGCAAAAGCTTGCCAAGTCTTATCGCCGTACCCTGCCTGCCACTGTGATCGGGGTGACGGGCAGCAACGGCAAAACTTCGACGAAAGATTTGATCGCGTCCGTTTTGGCGGAACGGTTTAAAGTGCAAAAGACGCAGGGGAATTTGAACAATCATATCGGATTGCCGCTGATGGTGCTGGCGCTTGCCGAGGATACCGACGTTGCCGTGCTTGAAATGGGGATGAGCGGATTGGGGGAGATCGCTTTGCTGGCGGACATCGCGGCGCCTGAAATCGGTGTGATCACCAACATTGGAGAGGCGCACATCGAATTTTTGGGGTCGCGGGCCCGGATTGCTGACGCCAAATTCGAACTGATCGAATCCCTCCCCAAATCGGGCCTGGCGCTTTTGTACGGCGACGAACCCCTGCTTCGCGCGCTGCAGACAAAGATTCCCTGCCAAGTGCAATGGTTCGGTTTTTCGGAGACGAATGACATCCGGGCGGTTGGGATCCGCACCCTCGGCCTGGCAGGAACCGCATTTCGGCTCGCGGGAGAGGACTTCGAATACAAAATCTCCATTCCTGGCGCCCATCAAGTCGGCAATGCTTTGGCCGCAATCGGCGTTGCGCGGCATCTTAAGATGAATACCGGTGCGATTGCGGCCGGGTTGGCAAAAGCCGCCCTGTCGGCGATGCGTATGGAAGTCAAAGCGCGGCCGGCGGGGGGATATGTGGTGAACGACGCATACAACGCGAGCCCGACTTCGGTGAAGGCGGCGCTTCGCATGTTGTCCGAAGCTCCGGATGCGGATTTTAAAGTGGCCGTTCTTGGGGATATGCTGGAATTGGGGACCGTTTCCCAAGACATGCACCATGAAGTTGGACAACTGGCGGCCCGGTTGCGGATCGACCTGCTGGTCGCCGTTGGCCAACACGCGGCGGACATTGCGGCAGGCGCACGCGCTTGCGGCATGGAGGAAGGACAAATTGTCATCGCCGGGTCGAAACGGGAAGCCATCGAATGCGTCAATCGTCGGATCGGCTCAAAGCGGCATCCGGTGATACTGGTCAAAGCATCGCGGGGAATGAAGATGGAAGAAGTTGTGTCAGGGCTGTTGGCGTAAGGAGGACCATGAATGGAATTGCAGGCATTGTTTTGGACAGCAGGCGTGGCTTTTTTGATCGCCGTTATGCTCGGCCCTCTGTTGATTCCGGTGTTGCGGAGATTGAAATTCGGGCAGTCGATCCGCGCCGAGGGGCCGCAAGGGCATCAGAAGAAGGCGGGAACCCCGACGATGGGCGGAACGATTTTTCTGGTCGCACTGACGATAACCGCCATCCAGTTTTCGGACAGGTCCGGCGAGCTGTGGATGATGCTGTTTGTCACGCTGGGGTTCGGGCTGGTCGGTTTTGTCGATGATTACATCAAAGTCGTCATGAAGCGAAACTTGGGCCTTCGCGCCAGGCAAAAGCTGCTTGGCCAGTTTCTCGTGGCGGCCGTGTTCTTTGCGGTTCTGTATTTCCGGGGATTTGACTTTTCGCTTTCGGTTCCGTTTACGGATATCAAATGGCAGCTTGGCATTTTTTATGCCGTTTTTCTACTGGTGATGCTGATCGGCGCCACCAATGCGGTCAATTTGACGGACGGGCTTGACGGGTTGGCGGCGGGGACGGCCGCCATCGCGTTCGGAACCTACGCGGGCATTGCCGCGATCTGGGCCAGCCGGTTCGACGTCGCGATTTTCTGCGCGGCGATGGTGGGCGCTTTGCTTGGGTTTCTCGTGTTCAACGCCCACCCGGCCAAAGTGTTTATGGGCGATACCGGATCGCTCGCTTTGGGCGGGGGATTGGCGGCAGCGGCGATTTTGACCAAAACGGAGCTGCTGCTGGTTCTGATCGGGTTTGTCTTTGTCGCCGAAACATTGTCCGTGCTGATTCAGGTTTTCTCCTTTCAAACCTTTGGCAAACGAGTCTTTAAGATGAGTCCGATCCACCATCATTTCGAATTGTCCGGTTGGTCGGAATGGCGCGTCGTCGTTACGTTCTGGGCGGCGGGTCTGGTCTGCTCAATGGCCGCGCTGTCCGTGTACCTGAAATAATATTTTTTTGTTGGGAGCTTTTCTTTTCGGAGGTGCGCATGGTGGATTACCGCGGAAAAAATGTGCTGGTGCTTGGCCTCGCCCGCAGCGGCGCAGCCGTTGCTCGTTTATTGGCCCGACATGGGGCACGGGTTGTCGTGAACGACCAAAAGGAGCGCGGCTCCTTCGGGAATGTGCCGGAAGAATTGGAACGGCTCGGCATTGAAGTGGTGTGCGGGGGCCATCCGGAGGGGATTGTCTCGCGGGAATTGGATCTGATCGTCAAGAATCCCGGCATTCCCTATTCCGCTCCTCCCGTCCGGCAGGCTGCGGCGCTTGGGATTCCGGTTGTGACCGAAGTGGAGATTGCGTACCGGTTTTGCAAAGCGCCGATGATCGGAATCACCGGCTCCAATGGCAAGACGACGACAACAAGCCTGACCGGCGAAATTTTGCGGGCGGCCAACCTCCGTCCCGTTGTGGCCGGCAATATCGGAACCGCTCTGTCCGACATCGCGGAAGAGGTCCAGCCGGATCAATGGCTCGTCGCCGAACTCTCCTCCTTCCAACTGATGGGGACTGTTTCTTTCCGGCCGCGGATCGGTGCGCTGTTGAACGTTTACAAGGCGCATCTTGACTATCACGGCACGATGGAGGAATACATTGCGGCAAAAAGCCGTCTTTTCCGCAATATGACAGAGGAAGACACCGCCGTCTTGAACGCCGATCAGCCGGTTGTAATGGAACTGGCGTCTTCGATCCGCGGGCGGATTTTTCCTTTCAGCTTGAAGCAGGGTCTGGCGGAGGGCGTTTTTGTCAATGCTGGAAGCATCCGCGTCCGTGCAAACGGACAGGACGTCCAAGTGTGCGAATTGAAGGACATCCCCTTAAAAGGAACTCACAATCTGGAAAATGTGCTGGCGGCGACAGCCATTGCCCATTCGGCCGGTGCGTCTCCCGCAGCGATCCGGCAGGCGATCCTCGGGTTTAAAGGGGTGGAGCATCGCCTGGAATATGTGGCCGAAGTCAACGGAGTCACCTATTATAACGACTCCAAAGCGACTAACGCGGAAGCGGCCACGCGGGCGATCACATCGTTTGCGAATCCGGTGGTGCTGATTGCGGGGGGGCTCGACCGCGGAACCGATTTTGCGGAATTGATCCCCGTTTTCGCAAAGCATGTGAAGGCGATTGTCACTTTGGGGCAGGCTGCCGACAAATTGGCGGCAGCCGCGGAGAAAGCGGGCATCAAGGAACGCCGCCGCGCCGGTTCGATCGAAGAGGCCGTTATGATGGCGGCGACTCTCGCGGAGGCGGGCGATTCGGTCCTGTTGTCGCCCGCCTGCGCCAGCTGGGATATGTACAGTTCGTTTGAGGAAAGGGGACGTATTTTTAAAAACGCCGTGCATACAATGTAGCGATTGGACGAGACCGAATACCGAGGGGGATCCCAGTTGACGGCGCACGATCGCAAAAATCCGGACTTGATCATCGTTGTTACGGTACTGCTGCTGCTTGGCATCGGCGTGGTGATTGTGTACAGCGCGAGCGCGATTTTGTCCCAACAGCGGTTTGGGGACAGCTTTTATTTTGCCAAGCGCCAGTTGTTGTGGGCGTTGGCGGGACTTGGCATGATGTTTTTCATGATGAATTTCGAATACACCCGCTTAAAAAAATGGGCCAAGGTGATCATGCTGGTCTGTTTTTTCCTGCTGCTCCTCGTTCTTACGCCGCTGGGAGTGGAACGAAACGGATCGCAAGCGTGGCTTGGGATCGGATCCTTCGGCATTCAGCCGTCCGAAGCGGCAAAGCTCGGGCTGGTCATTTTCTTCGCCTGGTATCTGGAAAGACACCAGGACCGCATCCATGTGTTCAAACAAGGCCTGCTGCCGCCGTTGGGATTGATGGTTTTGGCGCTGGGGCTGATCATGCTCGAACCCGACCTCGGGCAAAGCACAGTTATCGCCGGGACGACGGTTATTTTGATTTTTGCGGCGGGTGCGAGGGTCAGGCATTTGCTGGGCCTGGCGTCGTTGGCGATTCCGGCCTTTGCCGCGCTGGTGATGGTTGCTCCCTACCGGCTGAAGCGGATTTTTGCGTTTCTCGACCCCTGGAAATACGAATTGGATGCCGGCTACCAAATCATTCAATCGCTGTACGCTTTGGGACCCGGCGGACTGATGGGACTGGGGCTCGGGCGTTCCCGTCAGAAATTTTTGTATCTGCCGGAGCCGCAGACGGATTTCGTGTTTTGCATATTGGCGGAGGAACTTGGCTTTATCGGGGGGGCCACGGTGCTGATCCTGTTCCTGCTGCTTCTCTGGCGGGGAGTTCGAACCGCGATTACGGCCAAAGACACCTTTGGCAGTCTCCTGGCGATCGGAATCACCGCGATGATCGCCGTGCAGGTCATCATTAACATCGGTGTGGTCACGGGTTCGATGCCGGTGACGGGCATTACCCTGCCCTTTATCAGTTACGGCGGGTCTTCCTTGCTTCTGACTTTGACCGGGATCGGAATTCTCTTGAACATTTCGCGCTACTCGAGATAGAATTTTTCGTGGGATTCATTTATCGGTCCCCATCGAAGCGCCCGGAATGGCTGCCGGGCTTTGCGTTGCTTCGATGGGTGAAAGTGGGTGTGTTTTCGAGTGAAAATTGTTGTGACAGGCGGGGGGACAGGCGGACACATCTATCCCGCCCTTGCCATTGCCAGATATTTCTCCGATGCGGAACAGGCGGAAATCCTTTACATTGGAACCGAGCGGGGCCTGGAAAGCGACATTGTCCCCCGTTCGGGTTTTGCTTTTCGGACGATTGAAGTGAGCGGTCTCAAACGGAACGTGTCGCCGGATACGGTCAAAACGTTTGTACGGCTTGCAAAAGGACTGATGCAATCCCGCAAAATCTTAAAAGAGTTTCGTCCGGACGTTGTCATCGGGTGCGGCGGTTATGTCGTGGCCCCGGTTGTCTTCATGGCGAAGACATTGGGAATTCCCGCTTATATCCACGAAATGGATGTGCTGCCGGGGCTGACCAACCGTTCCTTGAGCCGTTTCGCGGACAGAATCGGCGTTTCGTTTGAAGGCGCGGTGAAGTATTTTTCGCATGTCAAGGACAAGGTGGTCGTTGCCGGGAATCCGCGGGCGAGCGAAGTGAGCAAAGTGACGCCGGATGAAATTGACAAGCTGAAGCAGGAATTGGGGCTCGATTTGGAGAAACAAACGGTCGTGGTCGTATCCGGCTCGCGCGGAGCCAAGCCGATCAACGATGCCGCGACCGGGATGCTGGATTCGGTTGCAAAGCAGAACCGCTTTCAACTGGTTTATATAACGGGACAGATCCATTACGACGAGGTGGCCCGCCAACTTAAGGAAAGAGGGTTCGGGCCGCAGACGGGCATTTTTGTGCAGCCGTTTGTGTATAACATGCCTCCCCTGCTGGCCGGGGCGGATTTGATCGTGTCCCGGGCGGGCGCCACCACCATCGCGGAAGCTACCGCTTTGGGCGTACCCGGGATTTACATCCCTTCCCCCTATGTCACGAACAACCACCAGGAGTACAATGCCAGATGGCTGGCGGACGCCGGTGCCGGCATCATGATCCGGGAATCGGATCTGACTTCCGATCGGCTCTATCGGACCATCGTTTCCCTGCTGGAATCCCCGTCCAGGCTGCAGGAGATGAAGCGGCGGAGCCGGTCCCTCGGAATTCCGGAAGCTCTGTCGAATATTCACCGGACGGTTTTGGAACTGGTAAAATAGTGGCATTGTTTTTCACCGCCCCCAATTGCCGGGGTATTTTTTCATTCTTCGCTTTTTGGGGCGAGTTTTGGGCGTTTGTCACACATTGACGAGGCCGGCATAGTATAGGGTACGTAGGCGCTGAACAAACGACCGGACTGACGGAGGTACGATATGGGCATCCAACATCTGCAAGCCGTTTTTCGCGGACTCGACGTAGGAAATGTCGCCTTCAACGAGCCGCTGTCAAAACACACCACGTGGAAAATCGGCGGCCCTGCGGACGTGTTTGTCGTTCCCGCCAAGGTGGAGCAACTCCAGCTTCTGGTAAAAACCTGTGCCAAACATCAAATCCCCTGGTTTGTGATCGGCAGAGGATCCAACCTTCTGGTAAGGGATGGCGGGATTCGCGGGGTTGTCGTAAAGCTCGCAGACAATTTTGCGGACATATCGGTTACGGAAAACCGGTTGACCGCACAAGCGGGGCATTCCTATGTTTCAGCGGCCAAAACTGCGATTCGCAACGGTTTGCAAGGGCTCGAATTTGCGACCGGCATTCCCGGTACCGTGGGCGGGGCCGTCATGATGAATGCCGGAGCGCACGGCGGCGAAACAAAAGACGTTCTCCTCAGCGCCGACATCGTGGAAGAAGACGGTTCCACCCGGACCCTGCAAAATCGGGAGCTGCAGTTTGCCTACCGGTACAGCATCCTGAAAGATCGGCCCTGGATTGTCGTTCGGGCAACTTTTCAGTTGCAGCCGGGAAATCCGGAGGAAATGCTGGAAAAAGTCCGGGCCTGGACCAAACGCCGGCAAACCACGCAACCTTTGCAACTGCCAAACTGCGGCTCCGTTTTCCGCAATCCGGAGGGAACCCATGCCGGTTCCCTGATTGAACGGGCTGGCCTGAAAGGAACCCGAATCGGAGGGGCGCAGATTTCCGACCTGCACGCCAACTTTATCGTCAACGTCGGTCAGGCGAAAGCGTCCGACGTGCTGGCTTTAATCGAACTGGTGCAGACGACAATCCGCGAACGAAACGGCATTACTCTCATCCCTGAAGTGCGAATCGTAGGAGAGGATTGACAGCAGGAACTACATCAGGGGGTGACGTGGTGGAACGACTTGCCATTGAGGGGGGGCAACCGCTCAAAGGTATTGTTCGCGTGCATGGCGCAAAAAACGCGGCCCTGCCGATACTTGCCGCCAGCGTGCTGGCAAAGGGCGAAAGCGTGATTCATGACATTCCGCAATTGCAAGACATACGGGTGATGGAAGACATCCTCAGCAGCCTGGGAGCCCGCGTTACAAGAAGCGGTTCGACCATTGCGGTCGACCCGGTTCCGATTCATTCGACGCATGTGCCGGATGAACTGATGCGGCAGATGAGATCGTCCATTTTTTTGATGGGACCTCTGTTGTCCCGTTTTGGCGCCGTGCGTGTCTCGAAACCGGGCGGCTGCTCGATCGGCTCCCGGCCGATCGATTTGCATATCAAAGGTCTGGCGGCCATGGGGGCCGACATTCGCGAAAGCCACGGTTTTCTTTACTGTCAGGCCAAACGCTTGAAAGGCGCTTCGATCTATCTGGACATTCCGAGCGTGGGCGCCACCGAGAACATCTTGATGGCGGCGTCCCTCGCCGAGGGAATCACCATGATCGGCAACGCGGCCCGCGAGCCGGAAATTGTCGATTTGGCCAATTTTCTAAACAAAATGGGAGCGAAAATTTCCGGTGCGGGCGAAGCCACGATTTACGTGGAAGGCGTTCGGGAACTGACTCCCGTTGAACATACGATCATCCCGGACCGGATTGTGACAGGCACGCTGCTGGTGGCCGCCGCCGTCACGAAGGGGCACGTTCGGCTTGAGAACGTTGCGCCGGCTCACTTGGGAGTCGTCATTAACAAACTGCGGGAAACCGGAGTTGAAATCGAAGTGGATCGTGATATAATGACTGTAAAATCAAGCAAACCGCTATCCGCTGTCGATAGAATTCAGACCTCCTACTATCCCGGTTTTCCCACCGATCTGCAAGCTCCGTTCATGGCGTTGCTGACGGTCGCTTCGGGCACCTCGATCATCTCGGAATCGGTGTTTGAAGAACGGTTCAAGCATGTCAGCGAGCTTTGCAGAATGGGTGCCCGAATCAAGGTGGATTTTCGAACCGCTTTTATCGAAGGGATACCCGAACTGACTGCGGCCAACGTGGAAGCGACCGATTTGCGTGCCGGCGCCGCGCTGGTCATAGCGGGGCTGGCTGCCAAGGGAACCACAGTGGTTGAGAATACCCATCATATCGATCGCGGATATGAACGGATAGAGAATGTTCTGGGGGCGCTTGGCGCCCGCATTGTTCGAATCCATGACTAAGGACAAAAGGCGGCATATGCTTCGGATATGCCGCTCTGTTTTTGGGGGCATCACATGGTACCGGAACGGAAACGAAAGCCTGGTTGGAAAGCGTTGTTGCTGTTGCTGATTTTTTTTGTCGGCGTTGCGGTTGCCGTCTTCTTTACTTCTCCTCTGTCGAAGGTTCGCTCCGTTGAAGTTGTCGGCAACAGCCAAGTGCCCGCCGACGAAATCCGCGGGCAAAGCGGTGTGCAGACCGGCATGAATTTTTGGCAGGTCAAGCCTGCCGAGGTGCGGCAAAAGCTGATCAATCGGTTTCCGCTGCTCGCCAAAGCGGATGTGGAAGTGAATTTTCCCGGACAAGTCGTTATCGCCGTCGCCGAGAAACCCGTGTCTGCCATCCTGGTTCACAAAGGCGGCACCTACTACCGGTTGTTAAGCGACGCGACCGTTTTTGACACCGTAAAAAATCCCGGCGAGACGGAATTGCCTTTGCTTGTGACGGAACGTGCGTTCCCCGTGGAAATCGGGAAGAGAATTCCCGATCCCGACATCCAGAAGTTTTGCGAACAGCTTGTAAAAACGGACCGTGCTTTGCTCGACCATGTCTATAATTTTGAGATCAAAAAAGGGAACTTGTGGTCCGCGCAGACCAAAGAAGGGCATGAAATCCGGTTTCCGCCGAAGGAAATCGATGTCGCGACGACCCTGACAGTATACGCCAAATTTTGGAAATCGCAATTGGAAAAAGAGAACAAACCTCCCGGCATTATCAATATTTACGGGCCGGATGAAGCGTGGTACGACAAACGGTCCGGTCAGGAAACCAAGAAGGAGTGAGTGCGTTGGCTTCCGCAAAGACCCGCCTGATGCTTACGTTGACGGTCATTTCCGTGACATTGGGGTTTATGATGGCGGTTCAGTACAAAAATACGCAGAAAATCAACGACGAATTCGGATGGAACTCTTCGAACAAGGACGTGCAGCAGGCCAACGAGAAACTGGCCGCCATCCAAAAAGAAAACAAGGAATTGGAAAACCAGCTCAACGAACTGAACAAACAGGTGGTGGCCCTGGAACAAGAGGCGACGAAATACGATACGTCCGACATCCAGAATCTGTTGGGAAAATCGCGGATCCTGGCGGGGACAACCCCTGTCAGGGGGCCTGGAATCGTGCTGATCATCGATGACAGCAAAAAAGGGTCGAAATCCGCCAACCCGATCACCCACGATACGGACATCATGCGGCTGGTCAACGAGATTTTTCTGTCGGGGGCGGAAGCCGTCAGCATTAACGGAGAGCGTGTCGCCTCTTCGTCCGGAATCCTTTGCGTCGGCCCAACCGTGCGCGTCAACGACCGTTTGCTCACCGCCCCGTACAAAATCGAAGCCATCGGCGACCCGACCACTTTGATCAACGGGTTGACTTTCCCGGGCGGGATGCTGGATCTGTTGAAAGGGCGTTCGCTGCAGATCCAGGGGCCGAAGGAAGTGGCGACGATCAAAATGAAAGGGTATTCGGGCGATCCGTACAAGTTGACTTCAAACTATACCGTAAGATAAGGACAAAATTAGAACATACATGAAACGAGCTTTTCCACAAGCCGGAGGAGAAGGAGGTTCCGGAATGGGCAACCGGTCAGCCAGCAAATTCAAATGGAGTCTGTTCGGAGTCAGCGTCTTGCTTGGGGCGATGCTGACCATTCAGATCACATCCGGCAAGAACAAAGACGCCGCCTTCAATGCGGATATCATCACGGTCAAAAGCTCCTTGGCTTACGAAATCAAGCACCAGGAACAATTAAAAGCGCAAATTTACAAGATGCAAAGCAAAATTCAGGAATACAAGGATTCCTCCGGCAATCAGCAGCGCGTTCTTGAGAACATGAAAGAGGAATTGGACAGGGCCAAGATCGAAGCGGGTCTGACGCCGGTGGAGGGCAACGGCATCAAGATCGTGATCCGGGAAAGCCCGGCATTTTCCCTGATGGGGCCCGGCCCGAAAGATCCTCATCCCGACAAATACCATATTTGGGATTATGAACTGGTGTATTTGATCAACATTTTGCAGTCAAACGGAGCACAAGCGATTTCTTTTAACGGGCAACGGATTGTCACGACCACCGGAATTCGGGAAGTCGGCGTCAGTATGGATATGGAACGGCAGATGGTGATTCCCGGTTTTATGCAGGTCAATTTCAACCCGGTCACCATGCCTTATGAAATTTCCGCAATCGGCGATATCGAAAAGATGAAAGGGGCCATCTCCACCTATATCGGAAAGGACTTTTTCATCGCGAAAGGAAAAGAACTGGTCATCACCGAATTTAAGGACGGAAACAAACTGAGATTGCCCGCTTATCCGGGCCCCCCAAGTTTCCGGTTCGCGACGGAAGACAAGGCGGAAGGAGCAGCCAAACCATGATCTGGATACCAATCGTCGGACTCGCTTTGGGAATTGCGCTTGGGTTGATTTTTAACATCGACATTCCCGCGCAGTACAGCAGCTACATGTCGATCGCGATTCTTGCTGCGCTGGACACGGTGTTTGGCGGAATTCGCGCAAGTTTGGAACGGCATTTTGACAGCGGTGTTTTTATTACGGGTTTCTTTTCGAACACCCTGATGGCGGCGCTGCTCGCCTATATCGGGGCGGAGCTTGGGGTGGACCTCTATCTGGCGGCCGTGTTTGCGTTTGGTGTAAGGCTGTTCAACAATATCGCGACGATTCGTCGGCTGCTCCTGCAGCGGGGAAAGACTACCGGCGCGAAGAATCTTTGACGCCTTTTGGCAGCCGGATATTTCGATATGTTTTTTGTAAGAAAGTTTGATAGAAAAAGAGGGATTCAACTTATCGCGTTGAATCTTATTAGAGACAGGGTTGTTTTTGACGTTAGGGAGGTGCCACCGCTTGACTAAAGGCGAAATCATCGTCAGCCTGGATATAGGAACATCCAAAATACGCGCCATCATCGGGGAATACAACGGATCGACCCTGAACATCATCGGTGTCGGGGCTGCTGACGGTGAAGGGATACGCAAAGGTTCTATTGTCGATATAGATAAAACGGTTCAGTCGATTCGCGAAGCGGTTGAACATGCGGAACATATGGTGGGCATTCAAATTGAGGCGGCTTTTATCGGGGTAACCGGCAATCATATCGCCCTGCAGCCCAGCCATGGCGTTGTTGCCGTCTCCTCTCCCGACAGGGAAATTGGCGACGAAGATGTCGAACGGGTTCTGCAGGCGGCCAAAGTGATCGCGCTTCCGCCCGAACGGGAGATTATCGGCATCGTTCCCAAGCAATATATCGTGGACGGCCTTGATGAGATCAACGATCCCCGCGGCATGATCGGAGTTCGCCTCGAAGTGGAAGGCTTGATTGTGACCGGTTCCCGCACGATCATTTCCAACCTCCTGCGGTGTGTCGAGAGGGCGGGCGTGCGAAATGCGGGACTTGTCCTGATGCCGCTGGCGGCAAGTTCAATCGCTCTTTCCAACGACGAAAAGAAACTCGGCGTGGTACTGGTGGACATGGGTGCCGGGCAAACCACCGTCTCCGTATTCGAGAACGGGGTTTTATCCGCTTTGACCGTTTTGCCGGTCGGCGGCGACCATGTGACCAACGATATTGCGATCGGTTTGCGGACGCAAACGGAAGTGGCGGAATCGGTCAAACTGCGTTTCGGGCACGCGACGGTTGCCGGTTCCTCGCAAGAACTCACTTTTAAAGTCCCCCGGATTGGCAGCAACATGGACAAAGAATTTACCCAGACGGATCTGGCGAGCATTATCGAGCCCCGCATGCAGGAGATTTTTCTGATGGTTCGGAGAGAGGTCGAGCGCTTGGGATACGTGAAAGAGATTCCCAGTGGGTACGTCCTTTCCGGTGGCGTCGCCTGCATGCCTGGTGTTGGCAAACTCGCCGAATACGAATTGAACGCGCCGGTGCGGGTCGCGATTCCCGACCAGTTGGGAGTGCGGGACGCGTCTTTCGTCAACGGTGTCGGAATCATCCAATACGCGATACGCAACTACATGCGCCGGTCACATTCCGCGCATACCGCCGCTGTACACCGCAAATCGGGCGGCTTTATCGAACGGGTCAAAAGCTGGTTCAGCGATTATGTGTAACAAATTTGCGGAAAGTCGCCAAACGGTTATGATGATCGAGGAGGAAACTGTATGCTGGAATTTGATCTTGACATAGACACTCTCGCCCGGATCAAGGTGATCGGGTGCGGCGGCGGCGGCTGCAATGCGGTCAATCGAATGATCGAAGCTGGGATCAAGGGAGTTGAGTTCATCACAGTCAATACGGACGCGCAGGCGTTGCAGTTGTCGAAAGCGCACCAGCGTCTGCAGATCGGGGAAAAATTGACACGCGGCTTGGGTGCGGGCGCCAACCCCGAAATCGGCAAAAAAGCGGCGGAAGAAAGCCGCGAACAGATCACGAACGCGCTGCGCGGGGCGGACATGGTGTTTGTGACCGCCGGGATGGGCGGTGGCACGGGAACCGGCGCGGCCCCCGTCGTTGCCGAAATCGCCAAGGAACTCGGCGCGCTGACGGTCGGCGTCATCACCAAACCATTTACGTTTGAAGGACGCCGACGCATGACCCAGGCGGAGCAGGGGATCGCCAACCTGAAAGAAAAAGTGGACACGCTGATCGTCATCCCCAACGACCGCCTGCTGGAAATCGTCGATAAAAACACCCCGATGCTGGAAGCGTTCCGTGAAGCGGACAATGTGCTGCTGCAGGGCGTTTCCGGGATTTCCGACCTGATTGCGGTTCCGGGTCTGATCAACGTGGATTTCGCGGACGTCAAGACGATCATGACCGAGCGCGGTTCCGCGTTGATGGGGATCGGTACGGCGAGCGGAGAGAACCGGGCGACCGAGGCGGCCAAGAGAGCGATTTGCTCTCCGCTTCTGGAAACCTCGATCGACGGGGCGCGCGGTGTCCTGATGCACATCGCGGGAGGCGCCGACCTGTCCCTGTTTGAAGTCAACGAAGCGGCGGAAATCGTCTCGGCGGCGGCCGATCCGGAAGTGAACATGATCTTTGGCGCGGTAATCAACGAGAATCTGACGGACGAAATCGTCGTGACCGTGATCGCCACGGGATTTGAACACAAGGAGCGCCCGGCTGCGGCAAGGCCGGTCAGCAAGGTCGACATCCGCCCTTTCCACAACGCGGGAGCTTCTCTGGACAGCTTAGACGTACCTGCGTTCCTGCGCCGCAACAACGACAAATAAGCGGGTCAAAACGGTGAATCCGCCAGTGAACGCTGGCGAATCCGTTTGGAACAGGCATCCTTCGGGTGCCTGTTTTAATTTTCTGGGAAATGCTCTTGCTGAATTTTTTGATAAGTATCCGGATCTCGATGCATTTGTTGACACAGTGGAGTCGTTTATTGACAAACTCATCAAACTTTTTGATAGGGCGGTTCAAGCAGCAACGCCACGTCGTGATCCGCTGCTTTTGGATCTTGACGGGGATGGAATTGAAACGATCAGCGCTGCCAACGGAGCTTACTTTGACCATGACGGAAACGGATTTGCCGAACAAACCGGTTGGGTGGGGAAAGACGATGGCATCCTTGTTCTTGATCGGAACGGGGACGGGGTTATTAATGACGGGAAAGAGCTGTTTGGGGACCAAACGATTCTGAAAAACGGCACCCGAGCAACCAGTGGATTCCAGGCGCTTGCCGATTTGGACGATAACAAGGACGGCAAGATTGATGCGAACGACGCGATGTACTCCAAACTTCGCGTATGGCGTGATGTTGATGAAAATGGATATTCCTCGGGGAATGAACTGTTTTTTCTTGAACAATTGGGGATTAAAGCGCTCAGAGTAAAAAATATTGAAAAATATATGAAAACTGTATTTTTTACTTGTTGCAACAACTGCGTATGAGCTATAATCAAACTGCCTGTAATTATTTCCCACTAAGGAATCTCATCGCAAGTCCAACCGAAATTATCTGTTTTTATTCCTCGTGTATACCTACCCTCACGTTTTTCCGCATCTTAGAATTCACAGAAGGGTATTCAGAAGGTTATGTTTGAAAACGCAATAGCTGTGCTCTATCCGGCTTGGGGCAGATTGATAACGGCCAGATTTGGAAGGAAATCATGTCACAAGGGTCGGTTCGGTCCTTGAGAAAGGGAGTGGTAAACAAGTCGAAATATTTGACTTGAGTTTTAAACGTAATAACAACGACACATACCGCATAAATGAACATAGATAATGTGGGAGTTGCATGCATTTGAATACACTGCAATTCTGTGGTGACATATGAATTCAGAAAGTCCTTAAAACTTTGTTTTATCAATGTTTTTCGGGTGTATGCTGTCAAACTTCAGTATAAGAGATTTTAAGTGATCTGAGGAGGTATATTTGGATAATATCATGTCTGAACAAGGTGTAAAAAAGAAAAAAGGTATTATATGGGGTGTTATTACTATTTTAGCATTAGGAATAATAGGTTTTACGTATTACAAACTGCTCGGAGGGGGTGAATTGATGAAAGAGAAAGCAAGAATGGAGCAATATCTTAAAGAAAAATATGGGAAGGAATTTGTGGTTGAAAGTATCGATTATTATTACCAATATTTAGGCGCCCCGAAAGAGATAAAAGGTATTGCATACCCAAAAGATGATAGAGAGTTAAAGTTTGATGTGAGAAAGCAAGCAAATGGTAAAGAATGGGCCTATGGAGTAGGGGTTTATGCAGAAAGATACTTAAATTATTTTTGGGATAAGCAGATGAAAGAAAAAGTTAAATCTTCATTTGGTAGTAATGTAGTTAAAGCAGTGGTGTCGGCACCACTATCGGAAATAGAAAAAAATCTAAATGGAAAGACACTGAATATAGAGGAAGCAACAAGTATATATAAAAACAAAATTTCTTTAAGTATTTCATGTGGACTGTTTGTTGATGGTACCAATAAGGATTTAAGCAAAGAACAGTTAGAGAATCTATACTTAATTATAGATTCTTTAAAGAATGATAATTTCGAGAATATAAGTTTAAAGATTAGATTTTTTAACAAGAATTATGTTAGAGAAGTGGAAAATAATTCAGACTTATTTCTTAGTGCAGAGGCTTCTTATTATAGAGAATTTAGACAAAAAAATATTATACTTTATCAAATTAAGATTGAAAACATAAATAATGTTAATCAATCGGGTGAAATATTAAGCTATGTTCAGAGGTAAGTAGTAAAAATAAATGGAGGGATAAATGTGGCGGTTACAGATAAGCAATATTTGATTTTGAGCAATATTTCTTATAATGATTTTGATATGGATGTTGATAAAAACAAAACAATTGGAGAGCTTATTGATGAAAAACGATTTATTGTAAATCCCGAATGGGCAGATTCCGTTGATAGCATGAAGGAATGGAAATTAACAAATTTTCAAAACAACAATGGCCTTACCGGCTCTGGTTTTGCGGGTTGTGCATTTAAAAGCCCTTCGGGAGAAATTGTTTTTGCTTTTCGAGGAACGGAGCCAGGGAAAATAGATCAATTTTTACATGACGTGGTTATTACTGATGGTCAGATAGCCACTCAAGTAAGTATTGGTTTACCCAAGCAGTTTAATGATGCAAGACAATTTGTATTAGATACACTTTACCCGGATGGCGTAGATACTTCACCTGGAACAGACCCATTATTGCAGGCAGTTAAAGATAATCAAGTCAGCTTTACAGGGCATTCGTTGGGTGGAGGTATTGCGCAGTATTTACAGTATTTAACGAATGACTCGGGCACAACAAAAGCAGTCACCTTTAATGGCGTTGGCATTGGGCAATTACTACCTTATCAAGATTCTTATGATCAATATAGGGTTACAGATTATTGCGACGCTTGGGATATTATCGGAAATTATGGTAAACAGTTGGGCAAAACAATTTATTTAAAAAATGATCAAACATTGGATAATGGCTATTATTCGCCATATACCACTTTGGATTATGCGCGTGATCCAATAACAATGCTTAATGATTTGTGGAACTATGTGGGGAATAAAGTAGATGGAACAGTAGGTGATTTCTTAAGGTATGTTGGCAATATTCCAGCATTGGGAATTCCTTATTCTCATGGAATAACAATCAGTTTTTAAATGATTTCGACAGTAATGGTAATCTAATAAATAGTCACCAGGCAGATGAGAGTGAAGTTAAGTTTGTTGAAGCAATTATTGATGGATTATCCTTTTCAAAAATAAACAACACTTTAGACACTGTAGATTGGTGGAGAAATTTGTTTAATTCAGCAATTGTTGTAAGGCGCATTGACCCAATCGTTCTTGACCTTGACGGAGATGGGATAGAAACTACTGGGATCAGCAATCGGCTGGATGGCGGAGAGGGAGACGACTATCTGGATGGCGGGGACGGAAGTGATCTGCTGGATGGCGGAGAGGGAGACGACTATCTGGATGGCGGGGACGGAAGTGATCTGCTGGATGGCGGAGAGGGAGACGACTATTTGGATGGCGGGGACGGAAGTGATCTGCTGGATGGCGGAGAGGGAGACGACTATTTGGATGGCGGGGACGGAAGTGATCTGCTTGACGGCGGAGAGGGAGACGACTATTTGGATGGCGGGGACGGAAGTGATCTGCTTGACGGCGGAGAGGGAGACGACTATCTGGATGGCGGGGACGGAAGTGATCTGCTTGACGGCGGAGAGGGAGACGACTATCTGGATGGCGGGGACGGAAGTGATCTGCTTGACGGCGGAACCGGCAACGATTACCTGAGCGGCGGTTTTGGCAATGACGTGTACGTGTTTGGCAAGGGATACGGACAAGACACCATTTTCGATTATGACTATACGGCAGGAAATTCGGACACCGTTACATTCGATCTAAACCCGTTGGATCTGATTTTCTCCAGAACGGGAGGTAGTCTTACTGTCTCTGTCCAGGGTACGACGGATCAATTGACGATCCAATCCTGGAGCAACGGAACTGCCTATCAAACCGAGGTATTCCAGACATCCGACGGAAGTCGTCTGCTGAATACGCAGGTGGATCAGTTGATTCAAGCGATGGCGACATTCTCCTCACAGACGGGGATGAGTTGGAGCCAGGCGATTCAAGAAAAGCCGCAGGATGTGCAAAATATCCTTGCCCAGTATTGGGCCCCGACGCAACTGGCACCGTGAAAACAGTTGCAGCACAAGGGTTTTGTTTTAGTATCGGTGATGAACTCGCATGTCCAATTTCGTTAAACAGTGACAGGCTGGACTGTATCGGAACAGGCTGGACTGTACCAGAAGTTGGACATGCGAGACATCTGCGAAGAGGGCAGAATCCCTAGATTTGACACATACTAACAGGAGTGTCGGATATCTTATGGTGGAAACGGCAACTGAAAGACAGGTAGATACCGAGGTTCAAGCGAAAGTTGAAAATCAAACGGAATCTCGGCGGCCGATTGATACAGGCTTGCGATCTTTTGTCCTGATTGCAAACTATCATGGTGTTACGGCAGACCCTGAGCAAATTCGGCATGCTTTTGCCATTGGTCCGGAGGGGATGACTGCGTCGGATATTTTAAGGGCGGCCAGGGAGCACGGTTTCAAGGCAAAGTTGGCGTCCGTCAACTACAAAAATCTTCATAAGCTGCGGCTTCCTGCGATCATTGAGCTAAAAGCCGGCGGTTATGCCATCTTGGCAAAAGTCGAAACCGGACAAGCGCTCATCCTGAATCCGGCGGAGAGCCAACCCCGGATTCTCAAACAAGATGACTTTATATCCCAATGGAACGGCAATATTCTTCTTTTTGCGCACCGGGGAGCGGCCCATCAGGAGGAGCGGTTTGGAATCAAGTGGTTTCTTCCGGCAATCTGGAAATACAAAAAACCTCTGTTCGAGGTGCTGGTTGCTTCGCTGATCCTTCAGGTTTTTGGGCTTGTGACACCTCTGATTACCCAGGTAATTATTGACAAAGTGTTGGTGCATCAAGGTATCACAACCCTTAACGTCCTTGCGATTGGTCTGATCGCCGTAATTTTTTTTGAGACGCTTTTGAATGTGGCAAGAACTTATGTGTTTACCCATACAACCAATCGGATCGATGTGGTTTTGGGTACCCGGTTGTTCCAGCACCTTTTTCGGCTACCCCTGCGGTATTTCGAAGTGAGAAGGGTGGGGGATACGATTGCAAGGGTTCGAGAACTTGAGAACATCCGGCATTTCCTGACGGGCTCCCCGTTAACATCGGTACTTGATGTGATGTTTATTGTTGTATACATAGCGGTCATGTTTTTTTACAGTACGACTTTAACTTTTGTTACTTTGGGAGCGTTGCCGCTTTTTGCCCTTTTGTCAATCATCGTGACCCCTATGCTCAGACACCGGTTGGATGAAAAATTCAATCGGGGAGCCGAGTCGCAGTCCTACCTTGTAGAAGCGGTTACGGGCGTTCAGACAATCAAATCTTTCGCGCTGGAGCCGGAGGCGCAAAAGAAATGGGAAGGGCTGTTGTCCAATTATATCAGGGCCAGTTTTAAAACCTCGATTTTGTCGGGGACAGCCGGAGCGATTGGCCAATTCATCCAACGTACCTCCAATCTGGCGATTTTGTGGCTGGGCGCCCATCTGGTGATCAATGGTAGTTTAACAGTGGGACAACTGATCGCTTTTCAAATGCTTTCCGGCCGGGTGAGCGACCCGGTCTTGCGGCTTGTTCAGATGTGGCAGGATTTTCAGCAGATGGGCCTTTCGATCAAAAGACTGGCAGACATTTTTCATACGAAACCTGAACCGGCTATGGATGCAACAAAGACCCGGCTTCCTGCGATTAAAGGGCATGTGAAGTTTGAAGGGGTTACCTTTCGTTACCGGGTGGACGGCCCCGAGATCATCCGCAATATGTCCTTTGAGATCGAACCGGGCATGACGGTGGGAATCGTGGGAAGAAGCGGTTCCGGAAAGAGTACGCTCTCGAAACTGATTCAAAGGCTTTATGTTCCCGAATCCGGCAAGATTCTGATTGACGGAGTGGATATTTCTCTTGCCGAGCCTGCGTGGTTGAGGCGGCAGATCGGGGTTGTGCTGCAAGAAAACTTTCTTTTTAACGGCACCGTACGGGATAACATTGCGATTCATTGTCCGTCCGCCAATATGGCAGACGTTGTAAGAGTGGCCCAATTGGCCGGCGCTCATCAATTTATTCTCGAACTTCCCGAAGGGTACGACACAATGGTGGGGGAAAAAGGAACCGCCCTTTCCGGCGGGCAAAGGCAGAGAATTGCGATTGCGAGGGCGCTTTTGACAAACCCGCGGCTGTTGATCTTCGATGAGGCGACCTCCGCTCTGGACTACGAATCGGAACGAATCATTCAAAACAATTTGCAGCGGATTTGTCAAGGAAGAACCGTGATCCTCATTGCACATCGGCTTTCAACTTTGCAACACGCACACAAAATTATGGTCGTGGATAGGGGGCAACTTGTTGAATTTGGAAGCCATCGAGAGTTGATGGCCAGGAAGGGACTTTATCATTATCTGTACAGCCAGCAAGAAAGGGGGCTGTAATTCCGTGATCAAGAGACGGAACCGTCTTGAATACGAATTTTTGCCGGCGGCTCTTGAAATCGAAGAGACACCGGCTTCCCCTGCGGGCAGATTTTTAATCTGGCTGATTGCGTTGCTTGTCGTTTCCGTTCTGCTCTGGTCTTATTTCGGCAGGGTCGACGAAGTAGCTGTCGCCAGAGGCAAGGTGATTCCTGACGGAAGGGTAAAAGTGATCCAACCGATGGAGGAAGGAATCGTCAGGGCCATTCACGTGAACGAAGGGCAGAAGGTGAATGAAGGCCAACTTCTGATCGAACTCGATTCTACAATCAAACAGGCGGATGTTGAAATCTACGAGAAGGCATTGGCTACCGCCAAATTGGAAAAAGAGATGCTTGCCGCCGAATTAAACGGGGGAGATATCGGGAAAGTGGCATCTCAAACAAGTTCCGCGGATGTTATTCAAATTCAGAAAAAACTGAAAGAGGCGAGGGAATCGGAGTACAAAGCAAGGGAAGAGACATTGCGGCTGATTATTTCGCAGCGTGAGGATGCGCTTCAAGCGGCTGAAACCACTTTAAGAAAACTGGAAAAGGAGCATCTGATTTTAAAAGATCAGGTATCTTCCTATGAAAACCTTTACAAAACCGGAGGATTGCCGAAGATTGAACTGATGAACAAACAAAAGGAGTTATACGCGGCCGAGCAAGAGGTCGAAGCTCAGAGAAAATTGGTGCAAAAAGAAAAAGACGGTATCGAAGAGGCGAAAGAAAATCTGAACAGCCTGAAAAAAGAGAGGGACAAAACCATCCTCAACGACATCATGGAAAAAGAAAAAATGATCGCTTCGATTGAAGGAGAACTTACAAAAGCGCGGAAGAAATATGACTTTCACCGACTGACCTCCCCCGTAAACGGAACCATTCACGGTTTGTCTTCTTATACGATCGGTGGAGTGGTAACTCCTGCCCAGCCGATCGTTACCATCGTTCCCGAAGGGACGCCGCTGATTGTGGAAGCAACGGTCTTAAATAAGGATATTGGCTTTGTGAAAGTCGGTCAGGAAGCGGAGATTAAATTCGATACCTTCCCTTTCCAGAAATACGGGACGGTCAAAGGGAAAGTGGTGTCCATCAGCCCGGACGCGGTGGAAGATGAAAAGCTTGGACCTGTTTATAAAATAAAAGTTCAACCGGAGAAAACCAGTTTGCTTGTTGAAGGAAAGGAAGTTTCAATCACACCCGGAATGGCAGTGGCGGCTGAAGTCAAAACGGGAAAACGAAGAATCATTGAATTTTTCCTCTCGCCGATTCTCAAGTATGCCAAAGAAAGTTTGACTTTAAGATAGGAGGCCGGAGTTCGCCTGGAACCGCCTCCTGATTTTTTTGACAAGTCGAAAGTTTTCCCTGCCGCATCGTCAAGTTGCGACAAAGTTTGCAATAGATATGTACTATACTAGGGACATCGAGAAATGCGGGAGTGACACCGCATGCGGGTGCTTTATATCGATCAGGTCTGGGTCGTGAACTTTTGCATGGATGCCGCGATTCTGTTTGCGGCTGCCTGGATGGCGAGGAGAAAGGTCCGCCGGCGGCGCATCGTCTTTGGCTCGGCGCTGGGCGCCAGCTACGCGCTGCTGTTGTTTGTGCCCGGTGCAATGGCACCGGCGTTAAGCTGGGCTGCGAAACTTGCGTTCTCCTGCCTGATGGTGCTGGTCACGTTTTCCCCCAGGCATTTCGGGGAGTTTCTGCGCTACTTCGGATTGTTTTATGTAGCTTCGTTTGCCATCGGGGGCGCGGTATACGCACTTGCATCCTTGTTTGCGGACGCAAGTCCGCTCGGTGGAATGGTGCTCGTGTCCGGGCGGGCTTTCTGGGAATTGAATCCGGGATTTTTCCTGGCGCTGGCCGTTCCCGTCGTCTATCTGCTGGGAAAAACCGCGTGGAACCGCATGGAGCGGCTGAAACACAGAGAAGGCAACCTGTGGCGGGTGCGGATTTCAATCGATGACAAGCAGATCGAGCTGACGGGACTGCTCGACACGGGAAACGCCCTGACCGATCCTTTGTCCGGCCTGCCGGTCGCCGTTGTCGAATGGTCCGCTCTGGAGCCGCTTTTGCCGGCAAGCGTCGCTGCAGTCTACCGAGAGAACCGGGATGCGGCGTTGAGTCTTGGCGGTCAAGAGATCGGGAGCGATTGGCAATCCCGCTTTCGAATCGTACCGTATCGCGGCGTGGGAGGCACAACCGGCATGCTGCTGGCGTTCCGGCCGTCCGGTTTCACGGTGAGCCAAGGGGATGTGCAAGCCCAAACCTCCCGGATCCTGATTGCGATCAACCCGAAACCGCTGGCGGGCGACCGGTCGTATCAGGCGATCCTGCCGCCGACATGCGTCACGGAAACGAACGATTCCATCGCCTCTTAACGTATTCATCTTTTTGATCATTGGGAAGGAGAGCGCCACTTGATGATTATGCCGTACAAACTCCGGCTACAGATGCGCCTGTTGTATTTGCGTCTGCTGTTCAAACTCGGAACACAGCCCGAAGAGATTTTTTACGTGGGGGGAAGTGAAGCGCTGCCGCCACCGCTTTCCCGCGAAGAGGAAGAGTATTTGCTGGATAAATTGCCTTCCGGCGACGAAGCGGTGCGCGCCGTGCTGATCGAGCGCAATTTGCGGTTGGTTGTCTATATCGCGCGCAAATTCGAAAACACGGGAATCAATATCGAGGATTTGGTGTCGATCGGAACGATCGGTTTGATCAAAGCGGTCAACACGTTCGATCCGCAGAAAAAAATCAAACTGGCTACCTACGCGTCCCGCTGCATCGAGAACGAGATTCTGATGTTTCTGCGGCGCAACAACAAAGTCCGCTCGGAAGTCTCGTTCGATGAGCCGCTGAATGTCGATTGGGACGGAAACGAACTGCTGTTGTCGGACGTGTTGGGCACCGAAAACGACACGATCTACCGCAATATCGAGGAACAGGTGGATCGAAAACTGCTGTATAAAGCGCTTGACAAACTGAGCGATCGCGAGCGCCGGATCATGGAACTCCGTTTCGGCCTTACGGACGGGAAAGAGATGACGCAAAAGGATGTCGCCGATCTCCTGGGCATCTCGCAATCCTATATCTCGCGCCTGGAAAAGCGGATCATCAAGCGTCTCCGCAAAGAATTCAACAAAATGCTTTGACACTCCGCACGGCTGTAATTGCCACAGGTGCATAATTCTTCCCTCCCAGGAAATACTGTTGACGAATCCCGCGGCGGACCTTCAACGGGGAGGGAATGGCATGAAGCGTAACAAAGTTGAGATCTGTGGCGTTAACACAGCGGAGCTTCCTGTTCTGACGAATACGGAAATGCGCAAGTTGTTTGTCGAATTGCAGCAAGGAGACCTTTCCGCCCGAGAAAAACTGGTGAACGGCAATCTTCGCCTGGTGCTTTCCGTGATCCAGCGCTTTAATAACCGCGGGGAGTATGTGGACGATCTGTTCCAGGTCGGATGTATCGGTTTGATGAAGGCGATCGACAATTTTGACCTTGGCCAGAACGTGAAGTTTTCCACTTACGCGGTGCCGATGATCATTGGCGAGATCCGGCGCTATCTGCGGGACAACAATCCGATCCGCGTCAGCCGGAGCCTGCGCGACATCGCGTACAAAGCGTTGCAGGTTCGCGATCAACTGACGAACAAAAATCTGCGGGAACCCTCCATCAACGAGATTTCGGAAGCGATGGAAGTGCCGAAGGAGGATGTGGTGTTCGCATTGGACGCGATTCAGGACCCGGTGTCTTTGTTCGAGCCGATTTATCATGACGGCGGCGACCCGATCTATGTGATGGATCAGATCAGCGACGAAAAGAACCAGGATTCGCAATGGGTGGAGGAAATCGCGATCGCGGAAGCGCTGCAGAAGCTAAATGAGCGCGAGAAACGGATTCTCTCGATGCGGTTTTTCGAAGGCAAGACCCAGATGGAAGTCGCCGACGAGATCGGCATCTCGCAGGCGCAGGTGTCCCGGCTTGAAAAAGCCGCCATCAGCCACATGCAGAAATACATACGGTAATCATCCATATCGGCAATTGAAAGTCATCGGTAATTAAAAGTCGCCTTTGAGCGACTTTTTCTTTTTGTCCCCGCATAAAGTGGTAGTGAGGTCAAAACCTGTGACGAGGGGTTGTCATGATTAAAGTATCGGAACTGCAATCCAAAGACGTGGTGAACATCAGCGACGGAAAGCGTTTGGGGACGATCGGGGATCTCGACATCGACCTGGAAAACGGGGTGATCCGGGCGATCGTGGTTCCGGGGGCGGGCCGCTTTTTCGGCCTGTTCGGTTCTTCGCAGGATTATGTGATCCCGTGGAAGCAGATTGTCAAAATCGGGGCGGACGTGGTGCTGGTGGAACTGAACCCCGCGACCCACTACCTGCCTGCTCCCACTTTCTCGTCGCAAAACGACGAAAGTTCAGGCGGGTACGGCGGCAACTCCGGCGGATATTGAGTCACTGAAAATACATTCCGGGTCTCGCGCCATCGTGCGGGACCCTTATTTTGTCACGGCGAAGCGATTTGTGTTACGATGCTAGGGAGACCAAGGGAAAAGAGGGGAGCGCGTTGGAGGGGACCCGTTTTTTATATCCGGAAGAGATGAATCGGACAGGGGGTGTCCGCGCCGTGTTCACGACCCGGCGGGGCGGTGTTTCGACCGGGCCGTGGCGGGGATTGAATCTCGGGCTGCACGTCGGCGATCAAATCGAAAATGTGCGGGCAAACCGGGAGATGGCGGCAAAGGAGCTGGGGATACCCCTTGATCAATGGGTTTGCGGCGAGCAGGTGCACGGCCAGCGGGTGACGGTGGTCCGCGACGAACACAGAGGGCGGGGGGCTTATGTTTACGAAGATGCGCTGCCGGCGACCGACGCTCTGGTGACCGACCGACCCGGCATTGTTCTCTCGACTTTTGCGGCCGACTGCGTGCCGATTTTGCTGTATGATCCGGATCACAAGGCGATTGCGGCGGTTCATGCGGGATGGAAAGGCACGATGAGCCGGATTGCGGAAGCGGCCATCCGCACGATGCGCGAATCCTTCGGAACCGACCCGGCGCGGTTGTTGGCCGCCATCGGTCCCGCGATCGACGCGTGCTGCTATGAAGTGGATCAGCGGGTATACGATCCCTTTGTGGCGGCATATCCGCAGGGGGAAAAGTTTTTTCGCCCGAATTCGAACCGGCGGTGGCAGTTGGCGCTGCCTGAAGCGAACCGCCAGATCCTGCTGGAATCGGGACTGCAGCCGGCTCGTGTGGCACGCGTCGGAGGATGTACGGCGTGCGATACCGGGACGTTTTTTTCACATCGTGCGGAAAACGGGAAAACCGGGCGGCACGCGGGACTGATCGTCCTTCTCTGATTCGCGCGGGTTCCTGCAGGAAATTGGCGGCGCAAGAAGAATAGTATTCAATTAGGGACGAACTGTGGTGATGTTATGGACTATCGTGAAAAAGCGGCTGCCGTTCGCGAACGGGTGGCACGCGCTTGCGAGCGGGCCGGACGCCGCCCGGAAGAAGTGACGATCATAGCGGTTACGAAATACGTAGGGGTGGAGGAAACCCGCGCCCTGATCCAAGCGGGGATCGAGCATCTCGGCGAGAACCGGATCCAGCAGGCCAAGCCGAAGCTGGCGGCGATTCGGGACCCGGTGACATGGCATTTTATCGGAAGTTTGCAAACCAATAAGGTCAAGGATGTGCTCCCCCATTTTCAGTGGATTCATTCCCTCGACCGGATGTCTCTGGCCAAAGAACTGCAAAAACAGGCGGAGAAAACGGACCGTACCGTTGCCTGCCTCGTCCAGGTGAACATTTCGGGGGAACAGACGAAAAGCGGATTTGCTCCCGAGCAGGTGGCTCCGTTCTTGCAAGAGATTGCCGGAATGGACCGCGTCCAGGTCCACGGGTTGATGACGATGGCGCCGGCCGTGGAAGATCCAGAAGAGGTGCGGCACGTTTTTCGCGGGTTGCGGGAGTTGCGTGACTCGCTGCGGTCCGATTATCCGAATCTCCGGCATTTGTCGATGGGAATGTCGGGCGATTTTGAAGTCGCGGTGGAAGAAGGAGCCACCATGGTGCGTATCGGCAGTGTTTTCGTGAAACCCTAAGTCGAGGAGGCCATGTGTCGTGTGGAAGAAAATGATGCAGTTTCTCGGATTGTCGGATGAGGAAGCGGCACAGGAACCGAAGCGGGAGATTGCGCGGGAAGAAGTGCAGGCGGACGTGGTGCCGCTGCAGCGCAAGGCGCCTGTCGTCAGTTTACACACCCAAAAGCAGGTGAAGGTGATGCTTTGCGAGCCGCAATCCTTCGATGAGGCGCAAGCGATTGCCGATCACTTGCGGACGCACCGTCCGGTCGTATTGAATCTGCACAAAGCGCAGTTTGATCACGCCCTCCGTATCGTCGATTTTATTTCGGGAACGATTTATGCATTGGGAGGCCGGATGGAAAAAATCGGCCACCAGATCTTTTTGTGCGCTCCGGACAACGTGGAAGTGCAAGGAGCGATCAGCGATCTGTTGAAGCAGCAGCCGGAACTGCACAGCACCGTGTCAAAAAGCCAAATGAGGTGAGGGAATGTCGCAACTGTCGCACATGATAGGAATCCTGTTCCAAATCTATCAATACATTTTGATCGCACGCATCCTGATGTCGTGGGTTCCCGATATGGAACGGACCGGTCTCGGTCAGTTCCTCTATCGAATTACGGAACCGTACCTGTCGATTTTCAGAAGGTTCATTCCGCCGTTCGGAATCCTCGATTTGTCGCCGATTGTCGCCTTGTTCGCCCTGTATCTGATCCAACTCGGTCTCAATACGGTGTTGCGGATGCTGTTCTGAGCGGCGCGAGGTATGACGATGAACGAGAATTTGTTTATGCATTACCGGCCTGAGGAAAAACCGTTTGTGCAGCGGATGTTCGAATTGGCAAACCGGGCGGCGGCCCGTCATTCCCCAAGTTTGACCGCTTTTTTGGATCCGCGCCAGCAGCGAATCGCCGAAAACATCGCCCGGACCGTGGGCGATGTTGCTGTTTTTGCGGACGGCGGTTGGCAAGGGGCCGAACGGAGGCGCGTGCTGATCGCTCCTGAATATTGGGTGCCGGACGAAGGGGAAATGGAACTTTGTTGGCTAAGGATCGAGATCCCCGGGGAGTATGTGACTTTCAAACACGGGGACTATCTCGGCGCACTGACGGGATTGGGGTTAAAGCGGGAAAAAATCGGCGATCTGTCGGTTTGCGACAACGGGTGCGATCTGGTGGCAACTAAGGAGGCGGAAGAGTTTCTCCGTTTGTACTTGCACCAGGTTGGCCGCTCGTCCGTGCGGGTGCGTCCAATCCGCAGGGAAGAGTTCCGCCCGCCGCGGATCCGATTTTTCGAACGCGAATTTACGGTGATGTCCTTGCGGGTCGACGCGGTCGCCGGGGAAGGATTTCAAGTGTCCCGCAGCAAAATATTGGACCCGATCAAAAGCGGCAAACTGCAGCTCAACTGGCAGACCGTGACGGATCCTTCCACAGCGGTAGAGGAAGGGGATGTCATTTCTCTTCGCGGCATGGGACGGCTGCGGATTCTTGCGATCGGGGGACAGACGAAAAAGGGGCGAACCGTCGTCAGGATCGGGAAATATCAGTAGCTTTACGGCAGGAATCGAGCCGGCTTTGTCGAATTAAAGGGACAGAACCATGCTTGTTTCCACTACTCTTGGAGGTGCCGGTCAATGCCTTTGACTCCCATGGATATCCACAACAAGGAATTCAGTCGTTCTTTCCGCGGCTACAACGAGGACGAAGTCAATGAGTTCCTTGACCATATAATCAAGGATTACGAAGCGTTGCTGCGAGAGAAGAAGAATCTGGAAGAGCAAGTGGCGCAGTTGAAGGAACGTCTCGCTCGCTTCGAAAACCTTGAGGAGAGTCTGAGCAAATCGATTCTTGTTGCGCAGGAGACGGCGGAAGAGGTCAAGGCGAACGCGCGGAAAGAGGCGCAGCTGATTATCAAAGAATCGGAGAAAAACGCGGACCGGATCGTGAACGAAGCGCTGATGCGTTCCCGGGAAATCTCGCTGGAACTGGAAAACTTGCAGAAGCAAGCGGCGGTCTACCGGGCGCGGTTTCGCTCCCTTCTCCAGGCACAGCTTGAGATGCTGGATTCGGACGATTGGGACAAGCTGGACGGGGAAAAGGAGTAAGCGAAGTGATTGGAATAACCGGAGTAACCGGTTTGTTTGACAGGGCGTCAATCAATTGCATATAATTAATTTCGAACTTTTTACAAATGCCAATCAGAACCGCTTTGCGGTGAGAAAGACGATGATCGGGACGAGTACCGACGGGATGCTTTACAGCGAACCGGGACGGGTGTGAGCCGGGAAGGCGGAAAGTCGGGAAGATCCCCCGGGAGTTGCCCGCTGAAATTCGCCGCCGTGGCAAGAGCTACCGGAAGCGCAAAGAGTAGGAGGGGCCGGTGTTGGCGCCGTTGCAGCCTAAACAAGTGACCCAACATACCTGTATGCTTTTGGGTCCCTGCCAGAGTTACCGGAATCCAAAGCCCCCGGTATTAAGCGGCAAAAGCTTAGCGTTACTTTTAAGCCGTCTTTCATGCGGGGATCTTTGCGTTGCTTTGGCGGGGGTGGGTAACTAGGGTGGTACCACGGGAATCCAGATCTCCCGTCCCTACCGGGACGGGAGTTTTTTTGCTTTACGTCACTTTCGTGGGAGGTAGTACAATGGATTTCGATTACAGCAAGACCCTGAACCTGCCGGAAACGGAATTTCCCATGCGCGGGAATCTGCCACAACGGGAGCCGGAAATTCAAAACAAATGGGAAGAAATGAAGCTCTATCAAAAAGTCCGGGAAGCGCGCAGGGGCAGACCGAAATTCGTGCTGCACGACGGGCCGCCTTACGCAAACGGGGACATCCACCTGGGCCATGCGGTTAACAAGATCCTCAAGGACATCATCGTCAAGTCGAAAACGATGGAAGGATATGACGCTCCGTACGTACCCGGCTGGGACACGCATGGACTTCCCATCGAACAGGCGATTATCAAAAATAAAAAGATCAACCGCCACGAGATCCCGGTACCGCAGTTCCGGCAAATGTGCCACGACTACGCGCTCGATTATATCGACCGTCAGCGCAGTCAGTTCAAGCGCCTGGGAGTGCGCGGCGACTGGGACAATCCTTACATCACTTTGCTTCCCGCTTATGAAGCGGCGCAAATTCGGGTGTTCGGGGAAATGGCAAGCAAAGGCCTGATTTACAAAGGGATGAAACCGGTGTACTGGTGCCCCCATTGTGAGACGGCCCTGGCGGAAGCGGAAATCGAATATGCGGACAAACAATCGCCTTCGATCTATGTCAAGTTCCCGGTGATCGACGGCAAGGGGAAGCTGCCGGAAGGCGCTTCGATCGTGATCTGGACGACGACGCCGTGGACGATTCCGGCCAACGTTGCGATCGCCGTGCATCCGGAGTTTGAATATATTCTCGCGGATGTCGACGGGGAGAAACTTGTTCTGGCGAAAGAATTGGCAGGCGCGGTCCTAAAAGCGGCGGGCCGCGACGAGGGAGAACTGAAAACGGAAGCGACGTTCCGCGGCGCCGAACTGGAACGGGTGCGTGCGAAACACCCGTTGTTTGACCGCGAATCGCTGGTGGTCCTGGGCGATCATGTGACCCTTGATGCCGGTACAGGGTGCGTGCATACGGCTCCCGGGCACGGTATGGAAGACTATCTGGTGAGTCGGCAGTATGAACTGCCGGTTCTCGTACCAATCGATGACCACGGCAAGTTTACGGAGGAAGCCGGACCGTTTGCGGGGCAATTTTACGCCAAGGCGAATCCCGTCATCACGCAAGCGTTGAGGGAAGCGGGCAGCCTGTTGCACGAATCGGTGTTGGAACATTCCTATCCGCACTGCTGGCGCTGCAAAAACCCGGTGATCTACCGGGCGACGGAGCAGTGGTTCGGGTCGATTGACAAGATTCGCGACGAACTGCTGGAACAAATCAAGCAGGTCAAATGGAATCCGGCCTGGGGCGAAGTGCGCCTGCACAATATGGTCGCCGAGCGGCAGGATTGGTGCATCTCCCGGCAGCGCGTGTGGGGCGTGCCGATTCCGATTTTTTACTGCACGGATTGCGACAAGGAACTTATCACAAAAGACACGATTGAACATGTGGCGAATTTGTTCGCCGAGCACGGTTCACAGGTCTGGTTTGAACGGGAAGCGGCCGACCTGCTGCCCGAAGGAGCCGTCTGCGAATGTGGCGGCACGAAATTCCGCAAAGAAACCGATATCATGGACGTCTGGTTCGATTCGGGCTCTTCCCATGTGGCGGTTTGCGAAGGGCGGGAAGAACTGCAGTGGCCGGCCGATCTGTATCTGGAGGGATCGGACCAGTACCGCGGCTGGTTCAACTCTTCGCTGACCACCGCTGTGGCGGTAAAGGGGCGAGCGCCTTACAAAGAGGTGTTGTCGCACGGATTCGTACTGGACGGGGAAGGCCGCAAAATGTCGAAGAGCCTCGGAAATGTGGTGGATCCCTTAAAAGTGCTCGAGCAATTGGGAGCTGACATTCTCCGGCTGTGGGTGGCGTCTGTCGATTATCGTTCCGACGTCCGGGTGTCGGATTCGATTTTGAAGCAAGTTGCGGAAGTTTACCGGAAGATTCGCAACACGTTCCGTTATTTGCTCGGGAACGTCAACGGTTTCGATCCGAACCGGCATGCCGTGCCGCTGGATCGGATGCTGGAGATCGACCGCTGGGCGCTGCACAAGATGGAAGCTTTAAAAGAACGGGCATTGAAAGCGTATCGAAATTACGACTTCCACGTCGTGTTCCATGACATGAACAACTTCTGCACGGTCGACATGTCCGCGTTCTATTTCGACGTGTTGAAAGACCGTGTCTACACGAGCGCGCCCGATTCGGTGGAACGGCGGTCCGCGCAAACGGCGATGTACCATATCCTCGTGGAACTGGTGAAATTGGCGGCTCCGATTTTGACCCACACGGCGGACGAGGTCTGGCAGTATGTGCCGGGGGCGGAAGAGGCCAGCGTGCAGTTGACCGAGTGGAGCGGGGTGCGCGCCGATTATCTCGATCCGGCTCTGGACGCAAAGTGGGAAGCGATTCTGGCGCTGCGTGACGAGGTGTTGAAGGCACTGGAGGTCGCCCGTAAGGAAAAGGTGATTGGAAAATCGCTGATGGCCGCTGTCGATCTCTATCCGGACAACGGGGACATCCTAGGGACCCTGCAGGGAACTCCGCGTCTGAAGGAAGTGCTCGGGGTATCGGATGTGAAATTGTACAATCCGGGAGAAACGGTTCCCGAAGATGCGGCCGCTTATGCCGGATTGTCGATCCGGGTACGCGTGGCGGAAGGGGAAACCTGTGAACGCTGCCGGGTGGTCACGCCGGATGTCGGGAAGTCGCCGGAACATCCGACCTTGTGCCCGACTTGCGTTGAAACGATTGTCCATTTCCTGAAATAAGTCCGTTTCTTTGGATGAGGTCATTTCTGCGATCGAACCCCTCACTTTGCGAAGTGAGGGGTCTTTTGTTGTTTATATCCGTTGTGCCTTAAGGGCATAGTAGAGTTGATGACAGAACTGATCCGGCCGCTTGTCATCGATTGGCTAGGGAGGGTTGCAGTTCAGGCGGTGGTTGACCCAAAAGCCCGGATGATGCAAATGAGAGGTCTGAAAAATTAGATCCTTGTGACGACCAGCAAGATGATGCCTGCCAGAATAAACGAAAAAAAGAACGGACTGTAGGGAGCCAGTGTATTGAACTGAAAAATCATTTTCGTCAAAAAACTGGCGATGATGCCGATTGAACCGATCCAGACGAGGATCGAGCCGACCGAGCGAACCGTATGTCGTCTCATAGCAGGAGCCAATCCTCCTTGTCTGTGTTTGCTATCTCAAATCATACAGGATTTTACGAGAAAAGAAACAAGAAAAAAGGATCGTTTCTCCGAACTTTTTATGAAGTCGCGCCGCATATGGCAGGCGAGGCGGAGGACACACTAGCACAAGGAGGTTGCGGTCGATGAAGGAAATGGACGAGGCAACGCGGCTGAATGAACATTTGGAACGTCTGGCAACGCATCTGGAACGCGCGCAATTTGCCGAATATGTTCAATTGTTGAATCGTCCGGGACGCCTCATCACGATCAGTTTCCTGAGCGGAATTGCGCGGGGAGTCGGCGCCGGTCTCGGTTTTACCGTGATTGTGGCGGTCCTGCTCCTGATTTTGCAGGAACTGGCGGCTCGTAATCTCCCGGTCATCGGGCGGTTTTTGGCCGATATCGTGCGGATTGTGCAAGCTCAACTGCACACTCCGACCCTACCGTAAGAAAGTCCGCCAAAGTGAAGAGTGGTTTCATTCCATTAAGTGAAGCAGGGCTTAAAAGTTAGTTCCGAATGGTTTGCAGCAAAATTCAGAGGGGGGCTCTCGATGCGTTTGACCGGTGAGCAACTTCGAGAACTTCGGACGCAACTGGAAGAGGAACTGAGCGATCTCCGCAACTCGATAGATGCCAACGACCGGTACGGAATTCCCGATTCGATGCCGGACCAATTGGCGGAATTGTCGATGTATGACAACCATCCGGCCGATATCGGAGACGAATTGTTTGAACGGGGAAAGGATTTGGCGCTGCGGGATGCGGCGTCCATCCGGTTGGCGCGGGTCGATGAAGCTTTGGAGCGAATGGAGAACGGGACTTACGGCATATGCGCCCATTGCGGACGGGACATTCCGTTTGAACGCCTGCAGGCGGAACCGGCGGCCGAATTCTGCATCGATTGTCAGGAAGGGGCGGAGGAGCACGAGATCGAAAGCAACCGGCCGGTGGAAGAGAATTTTGGATTTCCCGGCTACGGGCGGGTATTTAACGACGACAACCGGTTTGCGCAATCCGCTTACGACGGGGAAGACGCGTGGCAGGATGTCGCCCGGTACGGAACTTCTGAAAACGCATCTGATTTTGAGGACGGCACCGACCCCGAACTGCTGTATATCGACAGTGAAGAGCGAAGAGGCTATGTGGAAGATCTGGAAGGCTATTTGACGGCCGATCTCTACGGCAACCCGACCGGGTTTACCCGCAATGAAGCGTACCGTCGGAATGCGCGCGATTTTACAGACAATTTGAATTGGATGGGGTTGGAGCCGGATGACGCGTTAGACGGCATATTAAACGAAAATTCCGGGAACAACTGGGACCGCTTTGATCACGACCGCAGGGAATGAGAATGCATTCCGGTCAACCGAAGCAACAGCAAAAAGAAACTGGACGGCCGTTTTCGCAATGGGCCGTCTTTTGTTAACCGGAAACGTGGATTGACATGATGTGGAAACGGGTGTAGGATATATTTAGATGATTATCTAAATATCTAAAAGAGGAGATTGTATGAACGAAACGTTCAAAGCGTTGTCCGATCCGACCCGGCGGCAAATCATACGGCTGCTGCGCGGGCGGGACATGACGGCGGGGGAGATTGCGGACCATTTTTCGATGACAAAGCCAAGCATCTCGCATCACCTCAATTCTTTAAAGCAAGCAAAATTGGTTCTGGATGAGCGGCGCGGGCAAAACATTGTGTATTCGCTGAACACGACGGTGGTGCAGGAAGTGATCGGATGGTTCCTGGACATTCTGGGAACGGAGAAGAAGGAGGGCGAAAAACATGACGAACCTGAAAAATAAGTGGGGAAAAGCGGATCTGGCGATTGCGATCGTGGCGTTGATGCCGATTGTGGCGGCGGTTTTCTTGTATAACCGGCTGCCCGAAAGCATGGCCGTGCATTTCGGACTTGACGGACAGCCGGATGGCTACCAGAATAAGCTGACGTTTCTGTTGATGTACGGGCTGCTGTTGTTGGGATTGCAGTTTGTTATCAAGGTTGCGCGCTTTATCGATCCGAAACGGGAAAACTACGAAAAATTTGCAGGCGTGTTTGAAACAATCCGCTTTGCGGTTACTATGCTGCTCAGCGCAGGACTTGCTTTCGTATTGGCGTACAATTTGGGCTATCCAATCAAGATGCAGATGTTTGCATTGTTGGGCATCGGGGTGCTGTACCTGATCCTGGGTAATTATTTCGGCCGGATTCGTTTCAATTATTTTATGGGAATTCGAACTCCGTGGACGTTGGCGGATGAAGAAGTGTGGAGACGCACGCACCGGATGGCGGGGCCGGTCTGGATGGCAACAGGCCTGGTTGCGATCGTCTGCGCGTTTTTGCCGGGAGTGGCGGCTGCGTGGCTGTTTGGAATCGCCCTTGCGCTTTCGCTCGTGTCGCCTTTCGTATATTCATTCGCGGTATATCGGAGGATGAGGCGATAAGAATTCAGACTAAACTCTTTTTTCACTGTTAATCGTAAGGGGAAAATACCAAATATGAATGATTTGTGAATTGTTCGGGATAGGTCAAATCAGATAGGTCAAATCAATATTGACTTGAAACACTTCTGAATGTAAAATTATAACAAAAAAGATTGATTGTATAAATGGTTGTATAACCGAAGCGCTGAAGCGTTCCATTTGCATAATCTAATCTGGAAGCGATGAAAAACTGTCTGGAATTGGGCGCTTGGACAGTTGGGAGTGAGTAGCGCAACCGACCAATATCTTTGGATATTGGTCGGTTTTTGTCTTGGAAGAACATCCAGGCAAGGGGGAGGCGTCATATTGAAACTTTTACGGGGAAACAAGGAGTTGAATGAAGTTCAACCGATTGGGAACCCGACATCGAAACTACCGACCAGATGAAAAAATTGCGTTTTTTGCAATTGTTTAGTCGCTATGCACCATCGAGGAAATTGATCTGTCATTTATCGACAGTCGCCTATGAAGAAGAGAACAATTATGGGCACATTGATAGCGTTGCATGAATTTTGACGGACTATTTCAGCAATTCTTCCTTGCCTAGAAGAAACAAAAAAACCTTTACAAAAGTACAGGTAGATCCTATCCAATTTTGTTGTTTCCGGCGGTCTGGAGGTATACAAATGAACATACTGGTTACGGGCGGATATGGCTTTATCGGTTCCGCGGTAGTGGAACGGTTTTACAAAGAAGGCCATCAGGTTTACGTTATCGACAATCTCTCTTCGGGGAGAAGGGGAAATGTAACGGTTCCGCACAAATCATACCGGTATAACGTGAAAGACCCTGCTTGCGAGGAAGTGTTCCGCAGTGTCGGTTTCGACGTCGTCGTTCATCTGGCCGCTCAAACCGACGTTGTCACGTCCATGGAACGTCCTCGCGCAGACACGGAAACGAACATACTTGGTCTGGTCAACATGCTGTACTGCGCAAGGTTGAACGGTGTAAAGAAGTTTGTCTTTGCCTCCTCTGCAGCGGTATACGGGGAGCCGGGGCGAATCCCGGTAACAGAGGAAGATCCGTGCAACCCGTTGTCGCCATACGGTATCAACAAGTGGCTGGGCGAGTTGTACTGCGAAAAATGGCGCGAGATTTATCACCTCGACACCCTTTGCCTGCGGTTTGCAAACGTGTATGGACCGCGGCAACGCCAGACCGGGGAAGGTGGGGTCATCTCCGTTTTTCTGAACCAAGTTCGCGAAGGAAAACCGCTGACAGTCTACGGAGATGGAACGCAGACACGTGATTTTATCTACGTTGATGATGTCGCCGATGCTATCTACCGGGGCGCGACAAGCGACGCCACCGGGATCTATAATGTTTCGACGGGCAGGGAAACCAGCGTAAACGACTTGATTGAGGCGATTCGCACGTTTTCGCCGGTGGAAGGCATCACGTATCTGGAGCGCCGGCCGGGAGAAATTGTCCGCTCATGCTTGGACAACAGCCGGCTGAAACAGGATTTCGACTGGGTGCCCCTTTACTCGCTTCAGGAAGGACTGTTCTACACCTTCCAATGGCTTTCGCAGCAGGAAGTGGCCGCAACCCGGGAAGAGGTTCGTGCCGTTTCGCGGAAGCCCCGATGGATGACCATCGTTCGCCCGTATGTAGAAAATGCGCTCGCCTTTGCCGTTGTGTTTGCCCTGTCCCGGCACGATACCGGTTTTGTTCACCAAACTGCATTTGACCTCCCCCTGTTCTACATTCTGTTGATGGGGGTAATCTACGGCACACGCCAGTCGTTTTTGGCGTCGCTGGCGGTTATCGTCATGTATGTGACGGACAGTCTGGCGGACGGTCGGGACTGGGCGTCGTTGTTGTACGATCCGGAGTTTTTGTTCATATCGCCCTTATATCTGTTTTTCGGTTTTTCCGTAGGTTCTGTCATGGACAAGAAGAAACGGGAATTGACCCAGGCGCAAAACGATTTAATGCTGGAAAAACAGCGTTACAAGCTGCTGATGGACGTGTACAGAGACACCCGAAGCGCCAAGGAAGCGCTGCAGCGGCAGGTGCTGGCAAACAGGGACAGCCTGGGGCGCATTCAGTCGATCGTGGCCGAACTGGAGAGCCTGGAGCCGGAACAGGTACTCGGCGCCGCTATCAAAGTGCTGGAGGACTTGATGGAGACGAAGAAGATCGCCATTTACGCCATCTCACGCACAGGTTATTTGCGCTTGCTGCTCCGTTCGAACGATTCTGACTCGCACTTCCCGCGTTCGCTACGGTTGAGCGACGTTCCGGAGTTGGCGGATGTGGTTCGCACCCACCGGCTTTTTGTGAACAAAGCGCTCGTACCTGGTCTGCCGATGCTGGCAGCTCCCGTAGTACACGAGGGAGAAACGGTCGCCCTCGTCTGTCTGCAGGATCAGGCCTTTGAACGCTTCACTCTTTATCAAGAAAATCTGTTCAAAATCGCGGTCGACTTGATTTCGCGTTCGCTGTCCCGCACGTTCACCTATACCGCCGTCACGCGGGCCGAGCGGTACGTTGGAGATACTCCGATTCTGAAAGAAGGAGCGTTTCTGGAAGTGTTGCGCAGCAAACAGTCGATCAAAGAGCATGATTACGCCGACTACAGCTTATTGTCCGTTGAAGCGGCGGGCCAAGATCCCAAAGATGTCGCCGAACGGATTTCCCAACTGCTGCGCGACACAGATTACATCGGGCTATGGCAGGGACGGCTGGTTCTGCTCTTGACCAACACCGGGCTGAGGGAAGCACAAACAGTGGTGATGAGGCTACGACAACACGGAATTGTCACAAAACTGATGCGTGAGGAATGTAAGTATGCTTGAGTGGTGCTTATTGGTCTACTATTTCTTGACGTTCGCTTACGCGGTCTTCACTTTCCGGAATCGCAACCGAGGAAATTGCCGCGCCACTATGGCAATACTGATCCCGTTTGCCGGCCTTCCGCTTGCATTCATCGCGGATCAGGCGGCTTCCCGCCCGATTCTAAGCGACTCCCAGCGGTTCGAGGAAGTGATCGGTCTGCCGGAGGTGACGGACGATCCGCCGCGGAAGGTGGATGTGGAAAAAGAAGCGGTGATCGTGCCCATCGAAGAGGCACTGATTCTCGCTGATCACAGCACCCGCCGACGCATCGTGCTTGACGCGCTCAAACAAGAATCGCTTGACCTCGTTCCCTATCTCATGAAAGCGGCTCATAATGAGGACAGTGAAACCGTCCATTATGCCGTCACCGCGATACTGGAACTGAAACGTGCCATGATGGCCGAACTGCAGCGATGCCAGGTGGCTGTGGATCATCATCCCGACCAACCTGAGGTGTTGTCCCAATTTGCTGCCGTCTTGAAACGATACCTTGGCAGCGGCTTGATGGATGCCGAAACGGAACGGACGTATCGGCTTTTGCAGGCTGACGTGCTAGACAGACTAAGCCGATATTCCGAAAGCGGAGAAGACATATTGGCTGACAAGGTGGAATGCGAACTGGCTCTTGGTCGATATGATAAAGCTGAGGCGGCATGCGAGCGGTTGCTCGCGACCTATCCCCGATCGGAAACGGGCTATTATCTGGCACTGAAGCTGTATTACACGATGCGGGCGGGCCATCAATTTTTCAAAGTTCTCGAACGGCTGAAGCTGGCTCCGGTGAAAGTCTCTTACCGTACCTTGCAGGTAATCCGATACATGAGTAAAGGAGTTTAAAATGATGCTGCGATCGAAAGAGTTGCGACATCTGGCCGTTACGCTTCTGATTGTGCTGCTGCTCACCTTGCTGATGCAGTTCTTCCGCTCGGATGTCGTGATGCGTTGGGGCTACTTTGGAGAGGAGAACAGGCCCTCCGCAACGCCGAGTCGAGATGCATTGTCCCCGCTGGAGATGAAACGAATCAACCCGGAGTGGTTCCTCGTTCTGTTTGACGCGAATGATCGGTTTAGCATCAAGGTGAAACAGAACGTGGAACAAGTTCTGAAGGGAATGAAAAAAGAGTTCCAGAGCATTGCGGTTGGCCAACATACCCCAGAGGGAGCCAAACCGGACGCGGTGATCGTTGCCTTGTCCGACTTAACCCCGCTGGTTGAGACGGAATGGCTTAACAGCTACGTCAACCGGGGAGGACGCGTGTTTATTGCCGCCGGCCTCAACAGCAATAAAGCGTTCTACCAAATCTACCGCAGGCTCGGCATCCTCGAAGCTGGCGATCGGGTGGGCGCGACCGAGATCCAGTTCCGTACCAATGTGCTGTTGGGGTGTACAAACGACTCTTTCAGTGATCCCAGCCTGTACAATACCGTCTTGCCGGTCAAACTTGCCGAAACCTGCCGTGTCCACGCCACAGCCGGGGAAGGCCTGCCCTTGTTGTGGGAGGCGCCTTATGGAAAGGGAACGTTTTTCGTCTTCAACGGTACTGTTCTTCAGGAGAAGATAAGCCGGGGGATCATTGCCGGATCGTTGGGACTCTTGATCCCGGATTATATCTATCCGGTACTGGGCGTAAAGTTGATGTACATCGATGACTTTCCGGCCCCGTTTCCAGGAGGGACAAACCCCCGCATTTATCAGGATTATCAACTGACCCTTCCGCAATTTTTCAAAAAAGTTTGGTGGCCGGACATGGTCCGTCTGGCGCATACCTACGATTTCAAGTATACAGGAGCGCTTATCGTCACCTACAGCGATCGGGTTGTCCCTCCGTTCGACTGGAAAGAAGAAGCGGATGCCACCAATCTGGTGATTTACGGGCGGGAGTTGATAAGAAACGGCGGGGAAATAGCCGTTCACGGGTACAACCACCAATCCCTCACCTCCGTTCCGCACGTGTCCCGTACCTTTGGCTACAATCCGTGGGCAGGCACCGACAACATGACGGAATCGCTGCGTGCTGCGCAGTCGTTCATCCGTTCGGTGTATCCGGACTATCCGCTACAAACGTACGTTCCACCTTCCAACGTTCTAAGTGAAGAGGGGCGCCGATCTCTGAAGCAAGCCATGCCAGACCTCCGCAACGTTTCGTCTCTGTACATGGAAGATGGCAGAAACTTGGCGTATGTACAGGAATACGGGGTCGGATCGGACGGAGTGGTGGAACTCCCCCGCTTGACGTACGGATACTGGATTGGACCGTTCGAAAAGTGGATAGCGGTTAATGCTGTCACGACGGTGGGCGTGTTTTCCCATTTTGTCCATCCCGACGACGTGATCGACCCGAAGAGAAGCCACAACATGAGTTGGCGGGAACTGTACGAGGATTTTGAGGAGTATCTCCGGCTTGTCGAGGACCGGTACGGTTGGTTGCGTGCCATGACAGCCGCAGAGGCGAGCGCTGAGGTGGAACGTTGGGCGGTGGGCCAGCCGTTCTTTGAACGACGCCCGGACGGATTGAATGGATACGTGAACAGGTTCTCCGGTCCTTTGTACTTCTTGCTCCGGACGGACAAGAAAATCGTGCGCACGGACAATTGCGACGTTCGGCTAATCGATCAAAACGCCTATCTGGTGAGAGCGGATCGTGAAATCTTTTCAATTGATTGGGTGAAGAGATAATGAAGATATGCATGGTTGCCGAAGGATCGTATCCGTACATCACCGGCGGTGTCTCCAGTTGGATTCACTCCCTGATCGGATCGATGCCACAGCATGAATTTACCATTTTCGCCATTGGGGCAGAGAAACGGCTTCAAGGACAATTCAAGTACAAACTGCCCCCCAATGTCACGGAAGTGCGGGAAGTGTTTCTCAACGGGTTTGTTCAAGAGAAAGGGAGGTGGGGGCGCTCCTATTCGCTCAGCAAGGAAGAACGGCGCGCGTTGCAAGCGCTGATCGCTTACGAAAGCGAAACCGACTGGGACACGCTGTTCCGGTTGGTCCGCCACTCCCGATGGCAGTCAACCACGGAGTTTTTGATGAGCCGCGACTATTTTGACCTGTTGAGCGGACTGAGCCGGGAGAGGTACGAGGGGCTGCCGTTCCGTGAACTGTTCTGGACCGTCCGCTCGATGCTCCTTCCCCTGCTACAACTCCTCCGCCAGCCCTTGCCGGAAGCGGACGTTTACCATGCGGTCTCCACCGGATACGCCGGGATGGTCGCCAGTCTCGCGAAGCACTTGTATGGGCGACCGATGCTCTTGACGGAACACGGGATTTACTTCCGAGAGCGGGAAGAAGAGATCATCAAAGCGGATTGGGTTAAAGGGTATTTTAAGGACTTGTGGATTCGCTACTTTTACGGGTTGTCCCGATGCGCGTACCATTACGCCGACCAGGTGATCACCCTGTTTAACCGGAACCGGGAAATCGAAATCGAACTGGGATGCCCCAAATCAAAAATCATAATCATCCCCAACGGTGTCAAAGCGGACGAGTATACCGACTTACCCGGCAAAGAACCGGGTGACAAGCGAGTGAACATCGGTGCGATTGTCCGGGTTGTGCCGATCAAGGACATTAAGACGATGATCCAAAGTTTCGCTTTGGTCAAGCGGGAAATCCCAGAAGCGACCTTTACCATCATGGGACCGTACGATGAAGATCCCGAATACTACCGTGAATGCAAAGATCTTGTGGACTTGCTCCAACTGGAAGACCTCACGTTCACGGGCAGCGTTAACGTGAAACAGTGGATCGGGCGTATGGATGTGATCGTCTTGACCAGCATCAGCGAGGGACAGCCGCTGGCCGTGCTGGAAGCGATGGCCGCCGGCAAACCGGTCGTGGCAACCGATGTCGGTAGCTGCCGCGAACTGCTATACGGCAACGAAGCGGAAGAGACCAGCGGCCGGGCGGGGGTGATCGTTCCGGTTTTGAACCACAAAGAGATAGCTCGAGCGATCGTTTCGCTGTGTCAGGATGAACGGATGCGCGAGGAGATGGGAATAAACGGGAGAATGCGGGTCCTCAGCGCTTATGCGCACGAACTGTTTGTCTCCCGTTACGAATCGCTCTATCTAACATGGGGCAAGAAAGGGGGAACGGATGATGGCCGGCATCGGATTCCAATTAAAGCGCCTGTTTGAGCGGGAAGGTTTGATCAGCCGCCTTCAGGCCATTTCGTTTGCTTCGTTTGTTACGGTCGGCCCCATGCTCAGCTGCATGTTGGGGGTCGCGCTCACCCACTGGCTGCTTCTCACCCATCATGTTCCGTTTCCAACGCGCCAACTGTTCCAGGCGGGAGTCACATACTCGTTTGTGTTTTCGTTCATCGTCACAAGCCCCTTTTCCATGCTGCTAACCAGGGTTGCCTCGGACCAACTGCAGGAGAAGCAGTACGATGCGCTGCTACCGACATTCTACGGATGCCTTCGGTGGACCTTGATTTGCGCCTGCGTGCCCGCTTTCGTGTTTGCCCTATTTGCGCCGCTGGGGCGGGCCGAGAAGGTCGCTGTACTTGTGCTCTACATGGAATTGAACGTCATCTGGGTTGCAGTGGTGTACGTATCCGCCATGAAGGCCTACCGTCGCGTGTCCGCCGCTTTTGCGGGGGGAATGGCGCTTGCGATTGCGGCTGTCTTGCTCAACCTCCATGTTACCGGCGTCAACGTCACCGCCGCGGGACTGTTGTTCGGAATAACTCTCGGTTTTTTTGTCACCGCCGCTCTTCTGCTGTGGACGATCGAGCGGTTTTTCCGCCTCCCCTTTCCCGCTTCCGTCGGCGATTTTCGCAAGGATCTGCGCCGTTACCCCTCGCTGTTTGCCATCGGTTTTCTTATCGCGGCATCGATGTGTGAACACCAATTTGCCCAGTGGATTTTTCACGGTGAATGGCTGTATGGCACGTTCCGGCTGACGGTAGAGTACGATGTCGCTGTCTTCTACGCGGTCTTGTCCGTTCTCCCGACGTTGGTATGGTTTGTGGTTGGCGTGGAAACGGCGTTTTATTCGAGATTCCGCCGGTATTACGACTTGGTCTTGGGACAGGGGACGATTCTCGAACTCGATCGCGTTCGCGGTGAACTGGAAAAGGTAATGATCGGGGAGCTGGCCAAACTGATGAGGGTTCAGTTGGCCTTCTCACTGGCCGCCGTCGCCTGCGGCATCCGTTTTTTGCCATACATCGGATTTACGATGAAGATGATTGACACCTACAACATTCTGGTTATCTCGTTCTACGTAAACGTCATGGCGAACATCGCTCTCATGCTTTTGCTGTATTTCGACGACCGCAAAGGAGTCTTGGTCATCTCGGCGGTCTTCCTGGCGGCCAATATTGTGTCGTCCTGGCTTTTGCGGGACGAGCAATATCAGGGATTGTCACTGTTCGCCGCGTCGTTTCCCATACTGGCGATCGCGTTGGGACGGCTGATTCACCTTGTGCGGCGCTTGCACTACGCCACATTTAGCGCCCAGCCGCTGTTTGCGCAGGACTCATCATCGTGAGACACCCAAGTCGTGTGCCATTTGGGGGAAGAGAATTTGAGAGGGACACTTTTCTATAAAAAACTGGATTGCATCTTCCTGGTCGCGACAGTCGGAATGCCCATCGGCGGAAGAGAGCAAGTGGCCGCAAACGGCAAACGGGCCGTCTTCCTTGCCGCAAAACCCGCCCAGTTACGTCCCGAAGCTGGCGGAAAACCGGCGCGTCTATGACAGGGATGAGCGGATCATCAACTTGAACAAGCATCCGTTTGACTTCTCCCGTTAGCGGGACAAACTCTATTTTGATTACTTCCGGCAAATTCCTGAGATCACCAGTCTGCGTTAAGCAGTTTGTCCACCTGCACCTCAAAGATTTGACGTCCGGCTGTCCTCGTGCAGAGTTTGAAGATTACGTGGCTGCAGGTTTCATTGAACCAAGTTTTTGATTTTTTGCAGGCGGATGTCTTCTAAGGAGCCTGCTTATTCCGGTTCCTCGGTTTTTTTTGACCCTGAAGCTTGCCCGATCAAGAGAGGAAAGCTCTCCAAAACGACGGAGTCTGGGTACAAACTGGTATCGATGAAACGGAAAGCGGGCTGGTTACCGGGTATGAACTGTAACGTGACAACCTGTTCACGGTGACCGGTTGACCAAATCCAACACAAACGATTTCAACATGTCCAATTTTGCTGCCGCCGCTTCGCGGCTTTTGTCGACGGCGCTAAAATAAAACTTGATCTTCGGCTCCGTCCCTGACGGGCGAATGGCAACCCAGCTGTCGTCTTCAAGGATATATTTTAAGACGTTCGCCTTCGGCAGGCCGCCGATCCCCAGAAGGTAGTCGTTCGACTCTCTGATGTGAAGGTTTCCGACACGGGACAGCGGATTGTTTCGCAAATCGTCCATCATCCGGTTGATCTTCTCAAGTCCTTGCTTGCCTTTAAAGGTGAAAGACGACAGATCTTCCAGGTAATAACCATACGTGCGGTAGATTTGCTGGAGTACGTCGTCCAGGGTCAGGCCTTTCGATTTGTAAAAAGCGGCCATTTCGCAGCACATCATGGCGGTTTGCACGGCGTCTTTGTCGCGCACGAAGTCGCCGATCAAATAGCCGTAACTTTCTTCATAGCCAAACAAAAACGTGTATTGGCCGGATCTCGCGTATTCTTCAATCTTCTCGCCGATGAATTTGAACCCGGTCAACGTGTCGACAGTCGCCACATTGTAAGCGTCCGCTATCGCCCGGCCGAGTTCCGAGGTGACGATCGTTTTCAGCACCACGCCGTTGCCCGGAAGTTTGCCGGTCGCTTTGCGCTGCTCCAGGATGTATTGCAGGAGCAAGGCACCGGTTTGATTGCCGTTGAGCACGACATACTCCCCGCTGCCGTCTTTGGTTACGATGCCTACCCGGTCCGCGTCCGGATCGGTGCCGAGGACAATGTCGGCATTGACGCGCTCAGCCAATTTTAATGCGAGTTCGAATGCTGCCCGCTCCTCGGGATTGGGCGAAGCGACGGTGGGAAAGTCGGGGTCGGGCAATTCCTGTTCGCGGACGACGTGAACCTTCGGGAAGCCCAGTTTTTCCAGTACCTGTCGCACCGGTTTGTTGCCGGTTCCGTGAAGTGGAGTAAATACGACATGAAAATCGGCGGCCGCCTGTTTGACAACGTCCGGCCGCAAGGACAGAGACAGCACATGGTTGACGTATTCCCGGTCGATCTCTTCGCCGAGTATCCGGATAAGCCCCTTCGCAATGCCCTCCTCTTTGCTCAAGGAACGAACGAGCAACTCGTTTTCGACACTGTCGATTTCCGCCAAAATTCGATCGGCGACAAGCGGCGGAATCTGCCCACCGTCCGTGCCGTACACTTTGTATCCGTTGTATTCGGGCGGATTGTGGCTTGCGGTTACGACAATCCCCGCCGCAGCTTGCAGATGCCGGACGGCAAAGGAAAGCATCGGCGTCGGACGCAGTTCCTGGAAGAGATAGGCCGGTATGCCGTTGTTGGCCAATACACCTGCGGCTTCCGCAGCAAACTCGGGTGACATGCGGCGGGAATCGTAGGCGATCACCACCCCTTTTCGCCTGGCGTCCGGCACATTTTTTGACAGATAGCGAGCCAGTCCTTCCGTCGCCCGCCGGACGGTATAGATATTCATGCGGTTGGTGCCGGCCCCGATCACCCCGCGCAGGCCGCCGGTGCCAAATTCGAGATACCGGTAAAACCGGTCTTCGATTTCCGCTTCGTCGGATACGTTTTGCAATTCTTGTTTCAAGGCCGGATCCAAATCCGCGTGTTCCGACCAGCGTCGATGGAGAAGTCGGTAGTCGTTCATGCCAGACACTCCTGTTCAATACCCTAAAAATTTATGAGGAAAAAGACTCCTTTATTATACTACTTATATCGGATCATGCGGGAGGAATCCACTCCTATATCCGGGATTGCTCCAATCCCGCGTGTCCTGATGCCATGGCCGCATACGTTGGAGCATGGACGCAGCCCGTTACCGGCGTTTTTTATATGCAAGAATTTCCTTTTCTCATGGGAATAAATCAATTAGATTATTCAGGATAGATTATTCAAGGGAAGTGATTGATCGGCGGAATGCTCGTCCGTCCGTTGCGTTTGCCGGATTGCGGATTCTGTAAAAAACTGTAGGAGGAGAGGAACCATTGGCTCTGGTCAATGCAATGGAATCGATCGTCAAAGGCTGCTTTGAGGAATTTCAAAAAAGTTACCCGCTGAAATGCGACTGCGCCCAATGCAAAGAGGACATTCTCGCCCTGACTTTGAATCATCTGCCCAGCAAATACGTTTCCAGCCATATCGGCGAAGTTCATATCAAGACAATGTATCTTGACCAGCAGCTTCATATGGACGTCATGCGGGAACTGACGCAAGCGGCCGCGATTGTCGAAGGAAATCCGAGACACGGGTCGTCCAATTAGACGATTTGCTTGCCGTTTTGTCATGAGCGTTTTGCCAACAGAGTGTTTTGCCAAGTTGTCACCCTTTGCCAAGTGTGCTACAATTGGCACGCTTGCGTTTGGAGCATAGGTTTGGTTAGAGGGTGACAATCGTGTTGTACGTATGGGCCGCCCTTGTGGTAGCCGTCGACCAGGCGACAAAATATCTGGTCAAAACGAATATGCAAGTCGGAGAATCCATCCCGGTGTTTGGGGATTTTCTGCGGATTACCTCGCACCGGAACCCCGGGGCGGCATGGGGAATCCTTGCGGGGCAGCGCTGGTTATTCGTTCTTATCACGATCGCCGTCATTGCCGGCGTGGCTTTACTGGCACGCCGCGTCAAAAGCGGTCTTGTGAAGGCCGCGCTTCCCTTGTTGCTGGGCGGTGCGGTCGGCAATCTGATTGACCGTGTGCTGTACGGGGAAGTGGTGGATTTCCTGGATGTGCGGGTGATCCATTACCCGATTTTCAATGTCGCCGATTCGGCGATTGTGATCGCTGTTGGCCTGATTTTGTTGGACACCTGGAAAGAGTACAGGCGCGAGCGGGTGAGCAGGGGATGAGCGATCATATGCGGATACAGCAGGAATTGGAGGATCAGGATCTTCCCGAAACCGAAAGTTTCCTGATCGGAGAGGACGAGGCGGGGGAGCGGATCGACCGGTTTTTGGCGGAACGGGTAGCCGAATTGTCGCGGTCGCAATTGCAGATTTTGATTGAAAACGGGTCTGTTTTGGTACATAACAAACAGGTAAAGCCCAATTACAAACTGCGGGCCGGCGACGAAGTGTTCCTGACCTTGCCGGAGCCGGAACCGACGGAAGTGGAGCCGGAAAACATCCCGCTGGAGATCGTGCATGAAGACCGTGATGTGATTGTGGTGAACAAACCGCGGGGGATGGTGGTCCATCCGGGAGCCGGCCATATGAAGGGGACACTGGTCAACGCCCTGTTGTACCACTGCAAGGATTTGTCGGGAATTAACGGGGTGCTCCGTCCGGGCATCGTGCACCGGATTGACAAAGACACTTCCGGTTTGATCATGGCCGCGAAGAACGACAATGCGCATTTGAGTCTGGCTGGGCAGTTGAAGGCGCACACGGTTACCCGCAAGTACATTGCGATCGTGCACGGCGTCGTCAACCACGACCTGGGGACGATCGATGCGCCGATCGGCCGGCATCCGGTGCATCGTTTGAAGATGGCGGTTGTAAAAACCGGCGGTCGGCATGCGGTGACCCATTTTGCCGTCTTGGAAAGGTTTAAGGCCTACACGCTGCTTGAGTGCAAACTGGAAACGGGGCGAACCCACCAGATCCGCGTCCATATGGAATTCATCGGGCATCCGCTGGCAGGCGATCCGATCTACGGGCCGAAACGGACCCTAAACATCGACGGGCAGGCGTTGCATGCCCAAGTATTGGGGTTCAATCATCCCCGCACAGGTGAATACATGGAGTTCAGCAGCGGGATTCCGCCTGATATGACCAGGCTGATCGCTGCATTGCGGCAGGATTTGATCTAGAAAAGCAGGGTGAAGGTGACGGGTGACGTATTCGCGTTTCAGAGAGCATTTGCATGTATGGGGAGAGACGGAAGGTTCTCTTTTTATCTTGACTGACATGCGAGAAGACCCGCTTGACCGGTATGCAAAGTTTCTGATATTCTTTTGAAGACAATCATATGAGTTCCTTTAAACTGATCCCGTGAGGTCGGTAAGGAAAGCGGAGCAGGTGCGGCACTCGGCACGCCGGAATCGAATGGGTCTGCGCATCTGAATATCGCAGGATTTCGTATGGCGATAGAGCTTCTTGTCCGACTGGGGCGAGAAGCTTTTTTTCGTTTATTTGGAAGCTTTCCATACTTTCAGGATACTGGAACTTCTCTATGTCTACACTGTTCGTAAGGGAGTGAGATCGAATGGGAGCGATTGTCAAAACGCAGCTTCTGGACGAGCCGGCCATCCGCCGCGCGTTGACCCGAATCGCCCACGAAATTGTGGAAAAAAACAAAGGCATCGAAGACATCGTGCTGATCGGTATCAAAACGCGCGGCATCTATCTGGCGAAACGATTGGCCGAACGGATCGGTTCCATTGAAGGCTCGCAGGTTCCGGTCGGACCCATCGACATCACGTTATACCGGGACGATTTAAAGGAAAAAGGGGAGCAACCGCAACTCCAGGGACATGAGATTCCGTTCCCGATCAAAGACAAGAAAGTCGTGCTGGTAGACGATGTGCTGTACACGGGGCGGACCGTCCGGGCCGCGCTCGACGCGCTGATCGATCTCGGACGCCCCAAGCTGATTCAGTTGGCGGTCCTGATTGACCGGGGACACCGCGAACTGCCGATCCGCCCCGATTATGTGGGAAAAAACGTGCCGACTTCGCAAAGCGAAGCGGTCGCCGTGCAAATGAAAGAAATCGACGGGGTGGACAAGGTCGTCATCATGGAACACAAATCATAGCCAAACGCAAAGCATGACGGGACGCAAGACTTTGCGGAATGCAAGGTTTGAAGGAACAAAGGCGGGAGAAGTGGGAGGAGAAATCATGGCACAGCAACGGGTGATTGACGTACAAGAAAAACTGCCGGTTCTGCAGGGTCTGCCGCTTTCCCTGCAGCATCTGTTCGCGATGTTTGGAGCGACTGTTCTGGTTCCTTTCCTGACCGGGCTGAACCCGGCTGTCGCTTTGTTGTCGAGCGGCATCGGCACACTGCTGTACATCTTTTTGACAAAAAGGCAAATTCCGGGCTATCTCGGTTCGATTGTGATTGTGATCGGGCTCGGCTTGGCGGGCACGGCGGTGAAGATGGCGAGTGAAAATCTGCTTGTGGCGTTTGTGGCACTCGGGATTGCGATCGCGGCGTCCGCATTTTTCCGCGGGTTTCTCGGCGTGATACCGGTGTTGATCGGAATCGTCGGCGGTTACGCATTCGCCGCGCTGATGGGGGTTGTCGATTACACCAAAGTGTGGGAAGCTTCCTGGTTTGCGGTTCCGGAATTCACCACTCCGAAACCGTCCTGGATGGCGGTCTGGGTCATCGCGCCTGTCGCGCTGGTTACGATTGCGGAACATATCGGCCACTTGCTGGTCACGGAGAATATCGTCGGACGCAACCTGATGGAAAAGCCGGGGCTGCACCGTTCCCTGCTGGGAGACGGCGTTGCAACCGCGCTGGCGGGCTTGATCGGCGGGCCTCCGACCACCACGTACGGGGAAAATATCGGGGTGATGGCGATTACGCGGGTATACTCGGTCTGGGTGATCGGCGGTGCGGCCGTATTCGCGATTCTGTTTGCCTTTATCGGCAAACTGAACGCGCTGATCGCGACGATTCCGGTGGCGGTGATGGGAGGCATTACGATTCTGCTGTTTGGCATTATCGCCTCCGCCGGTCTGAGGATGCTGGTGGAATCCGGCATCGATTACAGCAGCAAGCGCAATCTGATCATCTCAAGCGTGATCATGGTGGTGGGAGTCGGCGGCATGGTGCTCCACATCGGCAGCCTGTCGATTGAGAGCATGGCGCTTGCCACCTTTGTCGGAATCCTGTTAAATCTGATCCTGCCGGATCTGAAGGAAGAAACTGCCCCATAATGGAATAAGTGCCTTGAAACCGGTCCCGTGAGGCAGGTAAGGTGCGTAAACGCCCCAGATGCGTGCGCTGTGCCGTATCCGTATCCGGGGTGCGCATGGCTTCTGCCTTCCGGACAGGAGCTTTTTTTGGTCAAAAGGAGGACTCGCGATGGAGCGTCATATTCTAGGTGCCAAACAGTTTGATCGGGAACAGTTGGAAGCGATTTTGCAGGCTGCGGAAGGGATGGAGCAGGTGGCGCGCAGCGGCGGTAGCCGCTTGTTGGCGGGCAAAGTTATGGCGTCGCTGTTTTTCGAACCGAGCACGCGGACCCGTTTTTCGTTCGAGTCGGCGATGACGCGGCTCGGCGGTCATGTGATCTCCACCGAAAACGCATCGCAATTCTCTTCCGCGATTAAAGGCGAGACGCTGGAAGATTCCATCCGGGTGATCTCTTCCTATGCCGATGTTATCGTCATACGACACTATGAGATTGGCGCGGCGGCCAGAGCGGCGGCAGTCGCAAGCGTCCCGATTCTGAACGCGGGCGACGGTGCGGGCGAACATCCGACCCAGGCATTGCTCGATCTCTATACGATTCGCAAAGAGCTGGGCGGAATCGACGGTATCTCGATTGCGATGGTGGGGGATCTTACCTACGGACGGACGGTCCACTCCCTCGCTTATGTGCTGGCGAATTTTCGCGACGTGACGATCTGGTTCACCGCTCCCGACAATACCCCGATTCCGCGGGCGGTGAAAGACTATCTGGACGAAAAAGGGGTCCGTTACTACGAGGAATCCAATCTCCGGCACGTCGCGGAACGGGTCGATGTCCTCTATCAGACGCGCGTGCAAAAAGAACGTTTCCCGTCGCACGAGGAATACGTCAAAGCCGCGGGACGTTACATTGTGGACCGGGAATTGCTCGGCCGCATGAAACAAAACAGCATTGTGATGCATCCGCTCCCGCGGGCGGGAGAGATCACGCCCGATTGTGACGGCGATCCGCGCGCCGCTTATTTCCGGCAAGCGGAAAACGGAGTGTATGTCAGAATGGCGCTGCTGGCGCAAGCGGTCGGAAAAGGAATCGGCAAGACAACGAAACGGGAACCGCATGACCGGTTTGTCGGATAACGGATGCAAAAGCGGGGACAGGAGGAAACGCAATGGGAATCGTATTGAGAAACGGAAAGTTGTTGGACCTTGAAACGGGAGAACTTGTTGCGCGGGAAATTCTCGTGGAAGGGGATAAAATCACCCAAATCGCGGAACGGATCGAAACGGCGGACCGCCAAGCGATCGACCTGAACGGCGGTGTGATTGTCCCCGGATTTATCGACATGCACGTGCATCTGCGCGATCCCGGGCTTGAATATAAAGAAACGATTGAAAGCGGGACGCGGGCGGCGGCCAAAGGAGGTTTCACCACCGTCGCCTGCATGCCCAACACCCGTCCGGTTTTGGATACGCCCGAATTGATGCGGTACATCTACGATACGGCGGAAAAAAAGGGATCTTGCCGGGTCTTGCCCTATGCGGCGATCACGCGGGGAGAACGCGGGGAAGAGCTGACCGACATGGAAGCTTTAAAAGCGGCCGGCGCCATCGGTTTTACGGATGACGGGATCGGCGTGCAAAACGCGGGACTGATGCGGGCCGCGATGGAGCGGGCGAAGGAACTGGGGCTGCCGATTGTCATCCACGCGGAAGACGAATCGCTGGCGGGCAAAGGATGCATGAACGAAGGAGAGGTTTCGCGGCGGCTAGGGCTGCCGGGAATCCCGGGGGTCGCCGAATCGGTGCATGTGGCGCGCGACGCTCTGCTTGCCGAATTGACCGGAGCCCATCTGCACGTTTGCCACATTTCGGACGCAAGCGCGGTCGATATCGTCCGCTGGGCCAAACGTCGCGGCATTCGCGTGACCGCGGAGGTTACACCCCATCATCTGCTGTTGACCGACGAAGGGATCGATGGCACCGACGCAAACTGGAAGGTGAACCCACCGCTAAGGACCGAGAAAGACCGGCTTGCGTGTCTGCTCGGACTGGTTGACGGGACGATTGACATGATCGCGACAGACCACGCGCCGCATTCGGAAGAAGAGAAACGGCGGGCGTTTCAGGTCGCTCCCTTCGGTTTTGTCGGGTTGGAGACGGCGTTCCCGCTTCTTTACACCGAACTGGTGGTGAATACGAAGCGGTTGACGCTCCGGCAGCTGGTGCAAAAAATGGCTGTCGCACCGGCCGAGATCTTCGGTCTCCCGGGCGGCCGGGTAGCGGAAGGCGCTCCGGCGGACCTGACGGTTCTTGACCTGGAGCGGGAACGGGTGATCGATCCGGCGGCGTTCGCTTCCAAAGGACGGAACACGCCGTTTGCCGGCTGGAAAGTGAAAGGCTGGCCGGTGCTGACACTCTGCAACGGACACGTAACACACAACTGCCTCCCATAAACAAAATCTCAATTGATGGCTTTGTTGGGGCACACTCAGAAGTAAGACGCCGCCAAGAGCGCGGATGCAAAGGGGGACCACAGGCATGAGAGCCAGGCTGATACTGGAAGACGGGACGGTCTACGAAGGAACGGGCTTCGGCGCAACGGGCGAATCCTTCGGAGAGATCGTATTTAATACAGGCATGACCGGATATCAGGAAGTTCTGACGGATCCGTCCTATTGCGGACAGATTGTCACGATGACCTATCCGCTGATCGGCAACTACGGAGTGAACGTTGACGATATCGAGTCCGCCAAACCGCATGTGTTCGGATTTGTCGTGCGGGAAGCGGCGGATCACCCGAGCAACTGGCGGAACATGGGGCGGCTGGCCGAATATTTGGCGAAAAACGGCATTATCGGCATCTCGGGGATCGACACGCGTTCCCTTGTCAAGCGGATTCGCGAAAAGGGAACGATGCGGGCCGTGCTGACCACGCTGGAAACGCCGCTGGAAAATCTGCAAGAAATCCTCAGCGGCTCGCTTCCGAACGATCAGGTGGCGCGGGTCACAACAGGGTCCGTTTACCGCTGTCCGGGCGAGGGGCCGCGAATTGTCGCCATGGATTTCGGGATGAAAGCGGGAGTTGTCCGGTCTTTGCTGATGCGTGGATGCGACGTGACGGTTGTGCCCGCCCACACGACGGCGGAGGAAATCCTGAACTGGCAGCCGCACGGGATCATGCTGTCAAACGGACCGGGAGATCCGGCCGATTTGCCGCATATCGTCGATACGGTCAGGAAGCTGCTTGGCAGAGTGCCGATTTTCGGCATCTGTCTGGGACACCAACTGTTGTCCCTCGCTTGCGGGGCGAAGACGGAAAAGCTGAAATTCGGCCACCGCGGAGCCAACCATCCGGTGAAAGACCTGACGACCGGGCGCGTGTACATTACGTCGCAAAATCACGGATACACCGTTACCAAAGAATCCTTGGAGGGAACGGGCCTTGAACTGACGCACATCAACCAGAACGACGGAACGGTGGAAGGTGTCCGGCATAAGATCCATCCGGCTTTTTCCGTGCAATACCATCCGGAAGCGCGTCCCGGTCCGGACGATTCGGACTACCTGTTCGACCGGTTTATGGACATGATCGAACAATTCCACGGAATCCTGGTGAGCGGGGGGAGGAATTAGCATGCCGAAACGCAAAGATCTGAAAAAAATACTCGTGATCGGATCGGGGCCGATTGTCATCGGACAAGCGGCGGAGTTCGACTACGCCGGAACCCAGGCTTGCCAAGCCTTGAAAGAAGAGGGATTGGAGGTTGTCCTGGTGAACTCGAACCCGGCGACCATCATGACCGACCCGGACATTGCCGATCGTGTCTATATCGAACCGTTAACCGCCGAGTTTGTGGCCCAGATCATCCGGCAGGAACGGCCTGACGGCTTGCTGGCGACGCTTGGCGGCCAGACCGGTCTGAACCTGGCGGTGCAACTGGCAGAAAAAGGGGTCTTGGCGATCGAGGGCGTCGAGCTGCTCGGCACCCAGCTGGCTTCCATCCAGCAAGCGGAAGACCGTGAAAAATTCCGGGCTTTAATGCAGAAACTCGGGGAACCGGTGCCGGAAAGCGCGATTGTGACCACATGGGAAGAAGCGGAAGCTTTCGCCCGCGAAATCGGGTTTCCGATCATCGTCCGGCCGGCTTATACATTGGGCGGAACCGGCGGCGGAATCGCGAAAAACTGGGAGGAATACAAGGAGATTATCACTCTCGGCCTGACCCTGTCCCCGATCACGCAGGTGCTGGTGGAGCGCTCGATCGCGGGATACAAAGAAATCGAATATGAAGTGATGCGCGACAGCAACGACAACTGTATCGTGGTCTGCAACATGGAAAACATCGACCCGGTCGGCATTCATACGGGGGATTCGATCGTGGTGGCGCCAAGCCAGACCTTGTCCGATCACGAATACCAGATGCTGCGCTCCGCCTCGCTCAAAATCATTCGCGCGCTCGGCATCGAAGGGGGATGCAACGTACAGTTCGCCCTCGATCCTCACTCCTTCCAGTACTATGTGATCGAAGTCAACCCGAGGGTGAGCCGCAGTTCCGCGTTGGCGTCGAAAGCGACCGGCTATCCGATCGCAAAAGTCGCCACCAAAGTGGCGATCGGCTACACTCTGGACGAAATCGTCAACCCGGTTACCGGCCAGACTTACGCATGTTTTGAACCGGCGCTGGATTATGTGGTGACAAAAATTCCGCGCTGGCCGTTTGACAAGTTTGTCTCCGCCAAACGGGCGCTGGGGACGCAAATGAAAGCGACCGGCGAAGTGATGGCGATCGAACGTTCCTTCGAAGCTTCTTTGCTGAAAGCGGTCCGCTCGCTTGAAATCGGCCTGGATTCCCTCGACCTGCCGGGGGCGTCGGAACTTAGCAAGGAGGTTTTGGAAAAAAGGCTGATGCGTGCGGACGATGAACGGTTGTTCCTGTTGGCCGAAGCGTTTAAACGCGGGTATTCGGTGGAAACGCTGCACGAACTGACGCAGATCGACCCGTTTTTCCTCAATAAAATCGAGGGGATTGTGCGGTTTTGCGAATCGCTGGCGAAGGCCGGCCAAACGGACGGGGGCCGGCTGGACGAGCAAACCCTGCGCCACGCGAAGCTGTTCGGCCTGACCGACAAAACGATCGCACGCCATACCGGACTTTCCGAAGAGGAAGTTCGGAAGCAACGGTACGAACTCGGAATCCGGCCGGTCTATAAGATGGTGGACACTTGCGCGGCGGAATTCGAGGCGCAAACGCCCTATTACTACTCCGCCTATGAACAAGAGGACGAAGTTGCCGAAAGCGGCCGGAAAAAAGTGGTGGTGCTCGGCAGCGGTCCGATCCGCATCGGCCAGGGCATCGAGTTTGACTACTGCTCCGTTCACGCCGTCTGGGCATTGAAAAACGCCGGCTACGAGTCGGTGATCATCAATAACAATCCGGAAACGGTCTCCACGGATTTCAACACATCCGACCGCCTGTATTTCGAACCGTTGTATGTCGAAGACGTGATGCACGTGATCGAGAAGGAGCGTCCGGAGGGCGTGATTGTGCAGTTCGGCGGACAGACGGCGATTAACCTGGCGGCGCCGCTGGCCAAGCGGGGAGTCAAGATCCTGGGAACGTCGCTGGAAGACATCGACCGGGCGGAAGACCGGGAGAAGTTCGATCAATTGCTGTCCGAACTGGATATCCCGCGTCCGGCGGGAAAAACGGCGTTTACCGTCGAGGCGGCGGTGGAAGCGGGACGCATGCTCGGATATCCCTGTGTGGTACGTCCGTCTTACGTGCTCGGCGGACGCGCGATGGAGATCGTCTACAACGAAGAAGACCTTCTCTACTACATGAATCACGCCGTAAAAGTCAGCGACGAACATCCCGTCCTGATCGACCGTTACCTGGTTGGCAAAGAAGTCGAAGTGGACGCGATTTCCGACGGGGAGACGGTGATGGTTCCGGGAATCATGGAGCATATCGAACGGGCGGGGGTACACTCCGGCGATTCGATTGCCGTCTACCCGACACAGTCGATCCCGCAGGTGGCAAAAGAGCGGATTCTCGATTATACGATCCGCATCGCCCGCGCTCTTCGCGTGAAAGGATTGCTGAACATCCAATATGTGGTGCACGGCGACGAAGTCTACGTGCTGGAAGTCAATCCGCGTTCTTCCCGGACCGTCCCTTTCTTGTCAAAAGTGACGGGAGTGCCGATGGTGGATGTGGCGACACGGGTTATTCTGGGAGAGCGCCTCGCGGACATGGGATACGAAAACGGGCTTTGGCCGGAAGCCGCCGATGTGTCTGTCAAAGTGCCGGTCTTCTCCTTCGCGAAACTCCGCCGGGTGGATGTCACGCTCGGTCCTGAAATGAAATCGACCGGCGAAGTGATGGGATCGGAAAGAACGTTTGCAAAAGCGCTCTATAAAGGGCTGCTAGCGGCTGGCATCGGAATGCCGGAATCCGGCACGATCATTGCGACAATCGCCGACAAGGACAAACGGGAAGCGCTGGACATCCTGCGCGGTTACGCGGAACTCGGGTTCAGAATCGCGGCAACCGGCGGCACCGCGAAATTCCTGCAGAAAAACGGCATTCCGGTGGAAGCGGTGAAGAAACTGTCCGAAGGATCGCCGAACCTGGTGGACATGATTCGCGCCGGCCGTTCGCACATGGTGATCAATACGCTGACCCGGGGCAAGGAACCCCAGCGGGACGGATTCCGAATCCGGCGGGAAGCGGTGGAACACGGCATTCCGTGTCTCACTTCACTGGACACGACGCGTGCGATGCTTGAGGTGCTCCGCACGATCAAGTTCGCGACCAAACCGTTGGGCCAAATGGCGAAAAAATCTACGCGCGGACAGGCTTCCGTTCGGGGTGAAACGCCGGATGTTCCGGTTCTTCACAGTGCCGACAGGTAAAAATTTGTCTTGGCTCGAACTTGGCAGGGCGATTTTGAAATCCCATCAAGGAATCGGAACAAGAGTAACCGGAACAAACTGCAAGGCTTCCTGTCACTTTGCTGGGAGTCGGAAAGGGGTTTGACATGGCGCGTTGGAAAGTTGTGGAACAGCGTGAGATAGCGCAAAACATGATGCGAATGACGCTTGCGGCGGAAGAGCGGTTTCCGGCGTATCTGCCCGGACAGTTTCTTCATATCCGCGTAACGGAAGGATATGACCACCTTTTGCGCCGGCCGATCTCGCTCTGTCTGGCGGAGCCGGACAAGGGACAGATGACGGTCGTCTACCGCGTCTCGGGAAAAGGAACCAGTCTTCTCTCCAAAAAACGGCCCGGCGACGGATTGGATGTCCTGGGGCCTTTGGGAAAAGGGTTCCCCATCCACGACGGGGACCGGCAGGCTCTTTTGATCGGCGGCGGCATCGGGGTTCCGCCGCTGCTTGAGCTGGCCAGGCAACTGGCCGCCAGAGGGATCAAGGTCACGGCGATTGTCGGCTTCCAGTCCGCCAAACAGGCGATCCTGATCGACGATCTGTCCGCTTACGGCGAAGTGCTGACGGCGACAAACGACGGATCGCTGGGGTTGCGGGGATTTGTCACCGATTATCTGACCGGGGAAAGACTTGCAACGGCGGATCGGTTCTACGCATGCGGCCCTTCCCCGATGTTGGCCGCCGTGCAGCGAGTGATGCGGGACTGCGTGGCAGGCTACCTGTCCCTGGAAGAGCGGATGGGCTGCGGGATCGGCCTTTGCGCCGCGTGCGTGCACAAGGCGGTTCTGCCGGACGGCTCCGTCGGCTACCGCAAAGTATGCAAAGAAGGGCCGGTGTTCCCGGCGCAGGAGGTGGTTTTCTTTGGCTAAGGCAGTCGACCTGTCGGTGCGAATCGGGGATCTCCATCTGAAAAATCCGGTCATGCCGGCATCCGGTTGTTTTGCGTTTGGCAAGGAAATGGCCGAATGGTACGACCTCTCGAAACTGGGGGCGATCGTCGTGAAAGCGACGACCCTGGAACCGCGCCTTGGCAATCCGACCCCGAGGGTGGCGGAAACGCCGGGCGGGATGTTGAACGCGATCGGATTGCAAAACCCCGGCGTGGACAAAGTCATTGCCGAGGAACTGCCGCACCTTCGCCGCTACGACCTGCCGATCATCGTCAATGTCGCCGGAACGGCGGTGGACGACTATGTGGAAACGGCCAGAAGGCTTTGCGGGAGCGGCTACGCGGACGCGCTGGAGCTCAACATCTCCTGCCCGAACGTGAAATGCGGCGGGATTCAGTTCGGAGTCGATCCGGTGGTGGCCGCCGACCTTGTGCGGGAGGTCAAAGCCGTCTCCACGGTGCCGCTGATCGTCAAGTTGTCGCCAAACGTCACCGACATCGTCGCGATGGCGAAAGCGGTGGAAGAAGCGGGTGCGGATGCGCTGTCGATGATCAATACGCTTGTCGGAATGACCATCGATATCGAGCAGCGAAGGCCGCTGATCGGGATCGGAACGGGCGGATTGTCCGGGCCGGCGATCAAGCCGGTGGCGGTGCGGATGATTTATCAGACGGCCCAGGCGGTCAGCATTCCGATCATCGGGATGGGCGGGATCATGAGCGGCGAGGACGCGGTTGAGTTTCTGATGGCGGGAGCGTCGGCCGTCGCCGTCGGAACGGCCAATTTTGTCAATCCCTACGCTTGTCCCGAGATTATCGACGGAATTGCGGCATGGTGCGAGGCGCACCATGTGACGCGGGTGGAAGAACTCATCGGGGCCGCCTGGAAGGAGGAACTGCCTTATGCCGCCGATTGATCAGCCGGCAGCCAATCTGTCGGAACGGCTTTACGTGGCGCTCGATTACGACAGTTTGGACGAAGCGTTGCGGCTCGTCGACCGCCTGGGGGATGCGGTCCGCAGCTACAAAGTGGGCATGCAGCTTTTTTACAAGACCGGTCCTGCCGCCGTGAAACGCCTTCATGCGGAGGGATGCCGGGTATTCCTCGATCTGAAGTTTCATGATATCCCGAACACCGTCGCGGGCGCGGCAAGCTCGGCAACGTCGCTCGGCGTGTCCATGCTGAACGTGCATGCCGCGGGCGGTGTCGAAATGATGAAGCAGGCGCGGGAAGCGGCGGCAGCCGCCGCGAAAAGTCTGGGCCTGCCGACCCCGCTGGTCATTGCGGTCACCCAGTTGACGAGCACCGACCAGCAGATGATGAACGAACAGATCGGCATTCCCGGTACGGTGGAAGCGACAGTGGTGCATTATGCGAAATTGGCGCAGCAGGCCGGACTCGACGGGGTCGTGGCGTCCGGACGGGAGCTCCCCGCGATTCGGGAAGCCTGCGGCGACCGCTTTGTCACCGTCATTCCGGGAATTCGCCCCGCGTGGGCGCCGGCAAACGATCAGAAACGAATCCTGACTCCGGCGGACGCCCTGGCGGCGGGCGCCCACCGGCTTGTGGTCGGGCGGCCGATCACCCATTCGGCGGATCCGCGGGACGCGGCGAACCGCATCCTGGATGAGATGGCGAACGCGATCAGCAGGTCTTAAAAATGTAGCGGGTTGCATGCAGCGAATTGATCGCAAAATGAGGAGGGGAAGCCGTACCATGACGATTCATGCGGAACAGACTCTGGCGCAAACGATCGCCCACATGCTGCTGCAGATCGATGCGGTGACGCTTCGGCCGCAGCATCCGTTTACCTGGACATCGGGCATCAAATCGCCGATTTACTGCGACAACCGGCTGACGATGGCGTTTCCGCAGGTGCGCGATTTCATAGCGGAAGGATTTGCGGGTGTGATCAACCGGGAATGGGGGCATGTGGATGTGGTGGCGGGCACCGCAACGGCCGGGATCCCGCATGCCGCTTTCGTGGCGCAAAAATTGTCACTGCCAATGGCCTACATCCGTTCCAGCGCGAAAGGACACGGCAAGGAGAACATGATTGAGGGGCGGATCCGGGCGGGTCAGCGAGTGGTTGTGATTGAGGATTTGATTTCGACCGGGGGCTCTTCCATCAAGGCGGCGAAAGCGGTGCAGGACGCGGGCGGAGTCGTGGTCGGCGTCGCGGCGATTTTCACCTACGGCTTTGAAAAAGCGGCCCGAACCTTTGCGGAAGCGGAAATTCCGCTGCGGACGCTCACCGATTACGACACTTTGCTGGAGATTGCGCTGGCAAAAGGGTATATCAAAGAAAAAGAAATCGCCATGCTGGCGGCATGGCGCAAAGATCCGGAAAACTGGCAGCCCTCGGTGTGATTGCGTGTCACATGTCAATTGCGTGTCACATGTCATTGACACAGAGCAATCAATTGTGGTACCATGATCTGGTGAGTAGTGGGCGTACTTCGCCGCTCACTGCAACCGCATGGTACGGGTTCCGAAATCCCGGCTCACCGCCAGGCGGCGCTGGGTACCTTGTTACGAGCGAGTCTGAGTGAAGGAGGTGCTTGTGGCATGTACGCGATTGTTGAAACTGGCGGCAAACAGTACAAAGTGCAGGAGGGCGACGTCCTCTTCATTGAAAAATTGGCTGCTGCTGAAGGCGAAACTGTCAACTTTGACAAAGTTCTGCTCGTTGGGAAGGAAGACGGGGTTGTGATCGGCGCTCCCACCGTTGCCGGCGCGTCCGTTTCCGCTAAGGTTGTCGGCCACGGTAAAGGGAAGAAGATCATTGTCTTCAAATACAAAGCGAAGAAGAACTCCCGTAAGAAGCAAGGCCATCGTCAACCGTACACCAAGGTGCAGATCGAAAAGATCAACACCTGATGATTCAAGTCAAAGTGCAGCGTGATCCGCAGGGGCGAATCGAGTTGTTCCGGGTGCACGGCCATGCGGCGTTTGCCGACAAAGGCAACGACATCGTGTGTGCTGCGGCATCCGTTCTGGTTCAGAACGGCGTCAACAGCGTCGAGGCTTTGTTGGGCGTTGCGCTTCCCGCCGTCAGCCGCGACGGATTGGTGGAATGTCAGGTTCCTTCTTTGGACGGACACGTATCGGAACAAGTGCAGTTGTTGTTGGAAAGCATGATGTACGGCTTGCGTTCTCTTGCAGCGGAATATCCAAAGCACGTAAGCGTCGCAGATGCGGGCAGAGTTCACAGCTAAAAGGAGGTGCACACCATGCTGAAGCTGAATCTTCAACAGTTTGCGTCGAAAAAAGGGGTAGGTAGCTCCAAGAACGGTCGCGACTCTATCGCGAAGCGTCTTGGCGTCAAGCGTCAAGACGGTCAAATTGTGACTGCTGGCAGCATCCTCGTCCGCCAACGCGGAACCAAGATCTATCCGGGTCTCAATGTTGGCAGAGGAGGAGATGACACTTTGTTCGCCAAGATTGAAGGCCGTGTCGCTTTTGAGCGCATGGGCCGCGACAAGAAAAAAGTTTCCGTTTATCCGCTTGACCAAGCGGCACAGGCGTAACGGATGACAAACAGGATCAGGCCCAGCCTTTGCACTTTGGCTGGGCTTTCTTGCTTTTAATTCGATACGGGGCGGGTGAAGCATGGAAACGCAAAAGGGTTCCGGATTGGCTTGCAGGTCTGGCACAGTCATCAAGCGGGCTGCGGCAATCCAGGGGGCGGTTGCTTGCGGAATCGCCCTTGCCGCAATACTCACGGGGGACGGGTCCTGGTGGGTCGCCGTTGCATGCGCGGCGTTGTTGGGGACAGCGCTTTGGACGGGCGGATATTTGGCACGCCGCGTGACACAGAATCTCGAGAGAGTGGAACAAGCGGGCCGTGAAGAAATAATCCGTTTGCTGTCCCTTTACCGGCATGATGTCATGAATCAGGTACAGCTGGTAAAAGGATACATCCAATTGCGAAAGTTCGAAAAGCTGCAGGGACCGATTGAAAAGCTGGTTGCCGATGCCCGAAGGCACAGCGTGCTGTCGAATCTGCCGGATACTCACTTCGCCTATCGCCTGCTGGCGAGGGATTTGTCGACTCCCGTGCTGTTATTCAAGGTGGAATTCGCCGATTCGGTGAGGTCCCGGAATCCCCGGTACGAGCGGGAGCTTTTGGACAGGCTGACGCAATTGGCGGACAGGGGGGAACATTTGACACGGCGGCATGGAATTCAAGCGGAGTGGAACCTGCAGATCAGCGAACGGGCGGGCACAGTCGCTATAACCCTTGAGGTTTTGGGGGATTCTGTGAATGATACATATGTTGACGAGACAATCGGACTGTTCGCGGCAAACGGTTGGACGCTGCAGGGACAAGTCCGCGACAGGCAAACCTATATTTTGTCATGTGAAGGTCAGGTGAACTGATCGTGTTTGTCGATACTGCGAAGATCTATGTGAAAGGCGGAGACGGCGGGAACGGAATCGTGTCTTTCCGGCGCGAGAAGTATGTGCCGGAGGGCGGTCCTGCCGGCGGAGACGGCGGGAAAGGCGGCGATGTCGTGCTCGTTGTCGATGCGGGACTCAGGACCTTGCTCGATTTCAAATACCAGCGGCATTTCAAAGCGCCTAGAGGCGAGTACGGCAAGCCGAAAAACCAGCACGGAGCCAATGCGGAAGACCTGTTGGTGAAAGTTCCGCCGGGTACCACCGTGACTGACGCCGAAACGGGAGAGTTTCTCGGCGATCTCATCCGGCATGGGCAGCGATTGGTCGTGGCACGCGGCGGACGGGGCGGACGCGGGAACACGCGGTTTGCCACGGCGGCCAACAAGGCGCCGGAAATTGCGGAAAAAGGCGAGCCGGGCGAAGAGCGGTGGATCCAACTGGAACTGAAAGTCATTGCCGATGTCGGGTTGGTCGGTTTTCCGAGCGTCGGCAAGTCCACCTTGTTGTCCGTGGTATCCGCCGCAAAACCGAAGGTCGGTGCCTACCATTTTACTACGCTGTCCCCCAATCTTGGAGTTGTCGACGTCGGGGACGGCCGCAGTTTCGTAATGGCCGATTTGCCGGGGTTGATCGAGGGGGCGCATACAGGCCACGGACTGGGGCACCAGTTTTTGCGCCACGTCGAGCGGACCAGGGTGATCGTGCACGTGGTCGATATCGCGGCCACCGAGGGGCGCGATCCGTGGGAAGACTTTCTGGTTATCAACGAGGAGTTGAAGCGGTATAACGAACAATTGGGCGCACGTCCGATGATCGTCGCCGCCAACAAAATCGACCTGCCGGGAGCGCGGGAGAACCTGGAGAAGTTTCGGGAAAAACTGGACCCCGCGATCCCGCTGTATCCCGTATCCGGAACCACGAAAGAGGGAGTCCGGCAGCTTCTGTACGCAATCGCCGATCTTCTGGACGAACTGCCGGTCGTGGAGGAAACAGCATTGGACGAGGTGGCGGACACCGCCGAACGGAAAGTGTACCGGCTGGAAGATGATGACGATTCGTTTACGATCACCCGGGACAATGAAGTGTTTGTCGTCCATTCCGCCAAGATCGAAAAACTCGTCAAAATGACGAATTTTAACCAATACGACGCGGTGAAGCGGTTTCAACGCATCATGAAACAAATGGGTGTCGACGATGCGCTTCGCGAGCGAGGGGCGGTTGACGGATCGGTGATCCGGATCGGGGATCTCGAATTCGACTTTGTCGAATAAGAGCGGAGGTGGTTCGATGCGAATTCCGCAACATGTTTGGGACCAAATCCTCCTGCATCTGAGGAGCGAACTCCCGCGGGAAGGATGCGGCGCGTTGATCGGATTCCCTGCCGCCATCCGTTACCGGCGGCTGCGGAATGTCGCGCAAGATGAGGCCCATTTTCATGTATTGCCGCAGGAATGGGTCTCCCTTCTGCACACCCTCGACAAGTCCGGCGAACGGATTCTGGCAATCGTTCATTCCCATCCGTCCGCTCCCCCCGTTCCTTCGCAGAAAGACTTGGACAATTTCTATTATCCGGACGTCTTTATGCTGATTGTGGCCTTGCAAAATCCCGATCAACCGGAAGCTTGCCTCTACGTAAAAAAAGGCCAGCGTTTCGAACGCTGTCCCTTCGAAATCGTACAGATTATTTAAAAATCAAACGGATCGCGACAAGAATCAATGTGCCGGCCAAGATCCGCAAAAGGGTCTTCGCGGGCAATTTGGCGGCAACTCTTGCTCCGAGTTGTCCCCCCAAAAACGCCCCGGGAGCCAAAAACAGAGCTTTCATCCACAACACGTTGCCGAGCGCCACGTGGGAAACCGTTCCCACGAGAGCGGACAGCATGATCGCAAACATCGAAGTCGCCGTTGCGATATGCGGCGGGAACGTCAGCAGCAGAACCATTGTCGGAACGAGGATCGAACCGCCGCCGATTCCCAGAAGCGAAGACACAAAGCCGGTAGCGAAACTGACTGTCATGCCAAACGCGCGGTTATAGGAGTATGTGAACTTTTCCCCTTTCGCGTCGGTAAACTCCCGGGTGACAGTGGGCGGCAGAAAGTTTTTTACGGGCCGGTTGGGTTTCACCAGCAAAAAAATCGATACGGACATCAGAAACAAACCGAACACGACATAGAAAATTTTGCTGGTGAAAGCTTCCGACAATACGGCGCCGATCACCGAACCGGGCACCATCAACAGGGCGAACCAGGCGCCGCTTTGATAATCGATTTTCTTTTGACGCGAATAGGCGATGGTGCTGGAGATGGAGTTGACAAACAGCACCGCCATGGAAGTGCCGATGATCAATTGCGGTTGAAAATCGTACAGGTAAATCAGGAACGGGATCATGATAAACCCGCCGCCAAGTCCGACGATCGATCCGGCAAAACCGGCTAACGCGCCAATCAAAAAAAGCCACAAGCTGTCCCAAAATTCCACAGAGTCATCTCTCCCGAAGGGAACTCATAAAAGTCATTTACTAACTTACCACATCCGGGCTTGTATCTGCTATATTTTTTATCGCAACCTGCCAATTTTCCGGTGTTTGTCGAAATATTTTTCAAAAAATAAGAAGGAAATATTGTTGTAACATCAAATAAGATAAGTGTGCTCGAATTTTTGGGAAAGGGGGTGCCGATTGGCCGATGGCAAGCCCGGACTGGGTGGAACGGCTGGTGGAGAGCGCCGTGCGGTTGGGAGCAAGCGACATTCATATCGAACCGTCGCCGGACGGCTATGCGGTCCGCATCCGCAAGGACGGGGATTTGCGGCAAATGCCGGATTTGCCGCCTTGTGACGCTAGCTCGGTGCAAAGGATTAAAGTGCTGGCCGAGATGGACATTGCGGAGCGCCGGTTGCCGCAAGACGGCAGTTTTCAAACGCAAACGGAGAACGGGGATCTGCTGGATATCCGGGTTGCATCCCTGCCGACGGTACAAGGAGAGAAACTGGTGATGCGCCTGCTGCGCCATACTCCTGAACTGCAAGAGCTCGAACAGTTGCAAATGGAGCGGGACATGCTGGAGCAATTCCGAACGCTGCTGAAAGGGACGCACGGCATGTTGATTGCCGCGGGGCCGACCGGGTCTGGCAAATCCACCACTTTGTTCGCCGCATTGCGTTTCTTGCACGAACGACAGCTCAACATCGTGACGTTGGAAGATCCGGTGGAAACCCGGATTGCCGGCATCAGTCAGGTTCAGATCAACGAGCGGGCGGGGCTGACGTTTGCCAAAGGACTGCGGTCGATTTTGCGGCAAGACCCGGATGTGATTCTGGTCGGTGAAATCAGGGACCGGGAAACGGCGGAAATCGCGGTTCGCGCGGCGCTAACCGGTCATCTCGTTCTGACGACGCTGCATACGGACACGGCGGAAGGAGCGTTAATCAGGCTGGTCGATATCGGAGTGGAGCCTTATCTGGTGGCGTCGGCTGTCAAAGCTGTGCTGGCCCAGCGTTTGGTAAAGCGCGTCGCAGGGGGGCGCAGGGCGATTTTCGATCTGATGGCGGTTACCGAAGAAGTGCGGAACTGGTTGCTGGCGGGTGCCCATCCGGAACAGCGTCCGTACGCCGCGCGGCGCAACCGGCTGGAAGAGTATCTAAGACATTTGATCCTGACAGGAGAGGTGACGGCAGAAGAATATGTCAGAATATGCGGAGGCGATCTGTCATGGTTGGAATCGCGGGACGTTGGCGCAACGAGCGCAAACTCGCCCGATTTTGTGCACGAATGGCCGGACTGTTACGAAGCGGGCTCACGCTCCACACGTGTTTGACGCTTTTATATGGACAGGCATCGAAGCGGGATGCTTTGACGCTCGGCAATTTACTCAAGGGAATTGAGGCGGGAGAGTCGCTTTCCAAGCTGTTTGGGCAAGAAAAATTTCATCCGCTGGTTCCGGCGATGACGCTTGTGGGCGAAGAAAGCGGCGATTTGGCCCGCACTTTCAGCCGCTTGGGCGACTATTTCCAACACCGGTTCGAATGGAAACAAAAAATGATCAGCGCACTGGTGTATCCGGCGGTGGTTGCCGTCGTCACGGCGTTTGTAACGACTTTTGTGCTGTATGGAATCCTCCCTCGTTTTGAAGTCATGTACCTCAATCTCGGTTTTTCCCTTCCCGCGCAGACGAAGAGTTTGTTTGCGGCTGCCTCTCAACTTCGTACCTTGCTCCCCTGGATCGTTTTGCAGGTAGGATTGGCGGGACTGCTGCCGCTATTGCTGAAGAGAATGACATTGTCGCGCTACCCGGGAGCAGGCGCCATGATTTTTGCCATTCCCGGGATTAAAAGGGTCTGGCGCATGTGGCTGTCCTATCGTCTGGCCGATTCGATCGCCGTATTGACGGCAAGCGGGCTTCCTTTGTTGCACGCGCTGGAAACATGCGAGCGTATAGCCCGTTTTTCATTGGAACGAAAAGTGATCGGCGAAATCAAACAACGAATTTTGCAAGGCGAGACACTGACCGAGGCGCTGCGGGCCCAACGCTGGATCGACATGATGCTGACGCATGCCGTTCACGCTGCGGAAGCGAGCGGCGATCTGGCGAACGTCTGCGGGTTTGCGGCCCGAGAGTTTGAGGCGGACCTGCAACGCTTGTTGCAGCGGATTGTGCAAGTTGCGGAACCTGCCGTCATTGTCGGGCTCGGCCTGATACTCGGTTTCATTGCACTCGCGGTCGTTCTGCCGATGATGGAAATGGTGCAGTCGATCTAGAAATCGATGCTGGTTGTGCTTTTACCGTCAACACTTTTTTGACCCCGCCTTGCCCCGTAACGTACGGAACCCCCAGGACACGTCCGAAATTCCTTTCTTCCAAACTGAATGTTTCAATTTTGAAAACGAAGGGATGAGTGGATGAAAGTGTTATCTCGCAGGCCGGATTTTGACAAACCGGGTGATGACAAAGGGTTTACTTTGGTGGAATTGGTGATCTCGCTGTTTGTGATTTCCGTCATAATGGCGATTTCGCTCCCCCATCTGAAGTCGGCGGGGGAGAAGGCTCAGGCGACCGCTTGTGAAGGAAACCGGAAGCTGATCCGTTCCCAGATGGAGAACTATTATTTGGCGGAACATGAATGGCCGAGCGGACTGGAAGTGCTGAAAAGCAAAAATTACTTGCAAACCTTGCCAGTCTGCCCGAAAGGAGGCAGTTATGCGCTTTCCGTTTCAAATGGCGAAGCGGTTGTCACTTGCTCGAAGCATCCATCGGACGCTGCAGACAAATGAATCCGGATTCAGTTTGCTTGAACTGTTGATTGTGGTGTTTTGCCTGTCGGTATTGCTGAGCGTTACGGTTCCCGGATACCGGCGAATTGCAGCCTACCAGCAACTCCGCTCGGCTGCCGACCAACTGTATGCCGATCTGAAAGAGTGCCAGTCACTGGCCGTTTTATCCCGTGAACCGGTTGCCGTCAAATTTATGGTAGACAACGGATATGAGATCTGGACGTCGGCGGGCAGACGGGAAGCGGTTGTATTTCCGAAAGGAATTCGCGTCTCCGAACGAAAATTGGCGTTTAACCGAAACGTGCTGGAGTTTGGCGAAAAAGGCCATCCATCCGGCGGAGGGACTGTTGTTTTGCGGAATGAGCAGGGGCATGAAATCAGGCTGACCGTGTATCTGCACACCGGGCAAATTCAACTCAAGGAGGGGCCCAAATGAAGGATTTGTCGAGGCCGCTGCGGTTCGAGGAGGGGTTTTCACTGTTGGAATCGGTGACTGCGCTTTTGGTTTTGTCGATTGTGTTTACCGCTGTCGTTCCCGTCTGGTCAACCGTACAAAGCGAGCATCGGCTTGCCGCCAAAACCGCCCGCGCTTCCGAGTTGGCCGTTGAGGAGTTGGAACGAGCAAACGCCGGCATTTTTCAACCGGGCAGCCGGACGGTTGAGGAGACGGGTGTGCGTTATGAGATCGAAGCGACCGGTTGTCCGGACCCGGCCGGCACTGTGATCAGGATTGCCGTGTCCTTTTGGGAAAGGGGGCAGGAGCGTGCGATATCGTACGAAGCGCTGGTCCCTTGACGCCATAACCGACGAGCGGGGAATAACTTTGCTTGAAGTGGCGGTCGGAACGTTTGTGTTGTCCCTTGTCATTCTGACGACTGTCGGTTGGATGGCGCATTGGAACCAATCCGCCCGGAGCTTGGAGAGTGGCGTTCAGTTAAATATGCAAGGAGACACGGCACTGCGCGTTCTGCGTGAAGATTTTCGGGTCGCCAATGCGATTGTGGCTGTCGGGGATCAGTTGGTGTTTCAAGACATAAATGGCAGACAAATCCGTTATTACAGATCGGGACAAGGGAATCTGATCCGTACGTTAAACAACAGCGGAGCATCCGTTGTCGCATCAGGAGTGACCAACTGGAATGCGGAACGTGTCGGGGAACGCGGCATACGGGTTTGCCTCGCGGTTGAAAAATCGGGTTCCAAATGGGAGAGAGAAACCTTTTTGGCGTTAAGAAGGTGGAAATATGAGTGAACGCGGCAGCACCCTGTTTTACACCTGTATGCTGCTGTGGATCGGCATCAGCGTTCTTGGCGGAATCTTCGCTTTGGCCGTTTCCGATTATCGCGCGGCCTTGGCCGGCGTGCAATCCACGCAGGTGCGATACATCGCGGAGGCGGGGATTTACCGGGCGATCGCCAAGTTGCACGAGAACCCGGAGTGGCGGGAAGGATTTCAGGCGGTTCCGTTTTCAGGAGGCGACTATACGGTCAAGGTTGAAACGGCGGAAATGAACAGTGCGGGCGCTTTTGTCGCTTCACAGCCTGCCAAAGGACAGTCCAAACGCGGGGGAGCCGTTCCGGAGAATAAGAGTGGGTTTGTCCTCCTGCTTTCCGAGGGCAGGATGTTGCCGCACGCAAAGAGCACGGTAAAGGCGGTCTGGGATACCAAGGAGAAGGCGATTGTAAGTTGGGAAGAACTTTGACCGTCGCCCAAAAGTCCATAGCCGATCCTTTCGTTGTATGATAGGATGTGACAAAGGGGTGTCGGCAATGAACATTTACCTGATCGGTTTTATGGGAACAGGCAAGTCTACCGTCGGTAAAGCTTTGGCGGAGCGGATCGGTTGGCCGTGGCTCGATACGGACGAGGAGATCGGGAAGCGGGAAGGACGTTCCATCCCGCAGATTTTCGCCGAGGATGGCGAATCTTATTTTCGCGAACTGGAAACGGAACTTTTGCGGGAACTTTCCCGTCAAAACCGCCTTTTGATCACGACCGGCGGCGGAATCGTACTTCGCTCGTCCAACCGGGAACTGATGAAAAAGACCGGGTATGTGATTGCGCTTTTTGCCGACAGGGACGTGATCAGGGAAAGGGTCTCCCGGCAAGCCGGGCGCCCGCTTTTGGCGGAAGGAGAATTGGACCGGCGCATTGACCGGCTTTTGGAGGAACGAACGGGTTTGTACGACGAGGCGGATATCCGGATCGACACTTCCCGCCGGGATGTGACCGCCATTGTGGACGAAATCGTCCGTTGTCCTTCTTTTCCGGCGCGTTGACGCGGTTTGACAAACCCGATACACTGAAAATAGTTTGTACGACAGAAAGAGAGGCTTTCATACATGTGCGGAATTTGTGGCATGGTGACCAAAGACGGTCGCCCTGCGGATCAAGCGGTTCTGGAACGGATGACCGATCTGATTGTGCACCGCGGACCGGACGATGCGGGGGTCCATTTTGACAGCAATGTGGGATTGGGGTTCCGGCGGTTGTCCATCATTGACCTGGAGAGAGGTCATCAACCGCTGTCGAACGAGGACGGTTCGATTTGGATCGTGTTTAATGGCGAAATTTACAATTACAAAGAGATTCGCCGCTGGCTGATCGACCGTGGCCACAAATTCGCGACGGAATCGGACACGGAAGTGATCGTCCATCTCTATGAGGAAAAAGGCCCGGATTGCGTCAAGGAGCTTCGCGGCATGTTCGGGTTTGCCATTTGGGATTCGAAGCAAAATCAGGTGATGGTTGCCCGCGACCATTTCGGTATCAAGCCGGTTTACTATACGGAGACGGCGGATACGTTCGCTTTCGGTTCCGAAATCAAGAGCCTGCTGGCGGTGCCCGGCGTGCGGCGGGAAGTGAATTTGGAATCGTTTTGGAACTACCTGACGTTCCAATACGCACCCGATCCGCTCACCATGTTTGAGGGAATTTACAAACTGCCGGCCGCCCACTATATGATCATCAAGGACGGAAAAGCGTCTTTGCACCGGTACTGGGAGGTGCGGTTTGCGGAGGGGGACCAGCCTCTTTCCTATTACGTGGAAGGAACGCGCGAAATCCTCCGCAATTCGGTGAAGGCGCACATGAATTCGGACGTGCCGCGGGGCGCGTTTTTGTCAAGCGGTGTCGATTCCAGCACCATTGTGGCGCTTCTAAAGGAACTTGAACAAGTCAAGACGTTTACGGTCGGCTTTGCAGGCGCGGGCGGCCAGAGCGAGATTGCGTATGCGCGGGAGACGGCGAGAATCCTGGGAACCGAGCATCGGGACACGATCATCAGCGCCAAAGAGTATCTGGACGTCCTGCCCAAACTGATGCATTACCAGGACGAACCGGTGGCGGATCCGGCCGCCATCGCGCTGTACTTCGTCGCCGAGCTCGCTTCCCGTTACATTACGGTGGTTCTCTCCGGAGAAGGAGCCGATGAAGTGTTCGGCGGATATACGATTTACCGGGAACCGTTGTCGCTTCGCCTGTTTGAATACCTTCCGCCTTCCATGCGCCGCTCGCTGGGGGATATGGCGAAGAATTTGCCGGAGGGAATAAAAGGGCGGTCTTTCCTGCTGCGCGGTTCCAAGACCGTACAGGAGCGTTTTGTCGGGAACGCGTTCATTTTTGACGAGGAAATGAAGGCGCAATTTGTCAAATTCAATCCGGACGAACTGGGACTGCGGCGGCCGCAGGACATTACCGGCATCTACTATGACCGCGCGAAAGATTACGATGATGTAACCAAAATGCAGTTTGTCGATTTCCATACCTGGCTGACGGGCGACATTCTGATGAAAGCCGACAAGATGACGATGGCCAACTCGCTGGAATTGCGCGTTCCGTTTTTGGACAAGGAAGTGTTCGAGTTTGCGTCCAAGATTCCAATGCGGTACCGGATGATGAACGGCACCACCAAGTATGTCCTGCGGGAAGCGGTGAAGGACATCCTGCCGCGGGAAGTGGCGGAGCGCCCGAAACTCGGGTTCCCGGTTCCTACGCGGAAATGGCTGAAAGACGAATTCTACGGCTGGGCCCGTGAACTGATCGACGCAAGTTCCGTCGGACATTTGATCGACAAGCGGTTTGTCGCGCAGTTGCTCGACGACCATAAAAACAATATCCGGGACAACTCCCGCAAGGTATGGACCGTTCTGATTTTCATGCTGTGGCATCAGGTGTATGTCGAACAATCGGTCCGGATTGCAAGCGAAGTGAGCCCCAATGTGCGGTTGAGAAGAACGCGGAACGGGCGGTTTGTCGGTGCAACCGAATAAAGTGTCTGCCGTCAGCAGACCTGTTTCCATCCTATGGCCCGGTTTTTCTGCATGAACCGGATGAAAATTGATTCACCCGATACAAAAGAGAGGCGCAACGCGATGGGATGTGGGGCGACCTCTTTTTTCGCGTCAAACGCCTTAGAATGTCTTCCGCGCCGACAAAACCAAAACCGATAAATGCTAAAATGCCGAAAAAATGATTGAGACGGCCAGGGACAGAGTGTTATACTGTCTACTATATAAAGACTTCATTCCTCCCGCAGTGAACAAACGGATGCTGTCCAAACGCAGCCGCTTGCCGGGAGAGAGCCTGCAGGCGAGTTTGGCGTTTGCTGTCGCAGCCTTGCATGGGAGGAAGTATGAGCCGAAGCATAAGCTGCCAAATGACATTCGACAACAAATACAATACGCCCTGTAAGGTACAGATCCCAGCTATGTGAACGCATGAGAGGGAGAGTCCATTGAAATCGCGGAGAAGATTTTATTTGGTTGCCGAAGAGATCATGCCGGAAGCGATGGTCAAGACGGTTGAGGTCAAGGGCATGCTGGCGCGGGGGGAATTTGACACCGTAAACGATGCGGTCAGCGTTGTGGGGTTGTCCCGTTCCGCTTTTTACAAATATAGAGACCTGGTTTTTTTGTTTGATGACGAAAAACGGGAGCGTTTGATCACGTTGTCCTTGATTCTGGAGCATCGTTCGGGAATTTTGTCGACGGTTCTCAACACGATAGCGCAAACCGGCGGCAACATTATCACGATTACGCAGGGCATTCCGCTCAGCCAGGCGGCGCATGTGACCGCCACTGTCGATATTCGGCTGTTGAACGTGTCAGTCGATGAATTGACAGGGAGTTTACAAAGTCTGCAGGGCGTGCGAAAAGTGGAAATTGTGGGCTACAGCTAGTGCCAGATCAAAAGGAGAGACACCAGATGTGGAGAGGGATCGTTGAAGAGTACAGGGAATTTCTGCCGGTGACGGAGAATACCCCGATCGTCACGCTGTACGAAGGAGATACCCCGTTGTACAAAGCTCCCAAGATTTCGGACGCGGCGGGGGTTGAAGTCTGGCTGAAATATGAAGGGTTGAATCCGACCGGTTCTTTCAAAGACCGCGGGATGACAATGGCGGTAACGAAAGCGAAAGAGGAAGGCGCGGAAGTCTTGATCTGCGCTTCGACGGGGAACACTTCCGCAGCCGCCGCGGCATATGCCGCCCGGGCCGGCATGAAAGCGGTCGTTGTGATCCCTCACGGCAAAGTGGCCTTGGGAAAACTCGCCCAGACGATTATGTACGGGGCGGAGATCATCGAGATCGAGGGCAATTTTGACAAAGCGTTGGCCATTGTGCGCCGGATTGCCGAAACGCATCCGGTGAAACTGGTCAATTCCGTGAACCCGTACCGGATAGAAGGACAGAAAACGGGAGCGTTCGAAGTTTGCGACGCATTGGGAGAAGCCCCGACCCATTTGGCGATTCCCGTCGGAAACGCGGGGAACATCACGGCTTATTGGAAGGGATTTTACGAGTACCGCCAGCGCCGGCGTTCCGGGAAGCTTCCGAAGATGCTCGGATTTGAAGCCGCGGGTGCCGCCGCGATTGTAAAAGGGGAACCGATTGCGAATCCGGAGACGATCGCCACCGCGATCCGGATCGGCAATCCGGCGAGCTGGCAGCAGGCGGTGGAAGCCGCAAACGCTTCAAAAGGGAAAATTGACTTTGTCGAAGACGAGGAAATTTTACATGCGTATCGGCTTGTCGCCTCGGAAGGAGTATTTTGCGAGCCGGCGTCGGCGGCGTCCGTCGCAGGTGTATTAAAGCTTGCCAAGAACGGATATTTTGCCGGCAACGACCGCGTGGTTTGCGTGCTGACCGGCAACGGCTTGAAAGATCCGGATACGGCCATGAAACACGGCATCACTATGGAATCGAAGGTCGTTCCCGCAACGGAAGAAGCGGTTGCAAAAGCGATCTTCAAGTAGGAGGGAAGCGAGATGGGAATATGCGTACGAGTCCCGGCGACAACCGCCAATTTGGGGCCCGGATTCGACACGTTTGGAATGGCATTGTCACTGTACAACACGATCGAAGCGGAATGGTCGGCAGGCAATTTGCAAATTGAAGTGACAGGTGACGGTGCGCATCTTGTCCCTCTGAATGAAACCAATACGGTTTACCGGGCGATGGAACGAGTGTTTGAAAGAGCGGGCCAAACGCCCCTCCTGCAAAAGAAAGGGGTCCGCATCCGCATTCACAATGAGGTCCCAGTCACGCGCGGAATGGGCAGTTCCGCGACCGCCATCGTAGGCGGGCTGTGGGCGGCGAACGAAATGTTGGGCCACCCCCTTTGCGAACAAGAACTGATTGAGATGGCCGTTGAGCTGGAAGGGCATCCCGACAATGTGACACCGGCGATTTTCGGTGGCATCGTCGTCTCCGGCATGTTGAACAACAAAGTCTATGCCAAGCGGTTTTCGCCTCCGGCTGGCATGCAATGCGTCGTTGCGGTGCCGGATTTCCAACTGGCGACCCGCACAAGCCGCAAAGCGCTGCCGCCCGCCGTTCCCTATGCGGATGCCGTCAACAACGTGAACCGGGCAAGCCTGATGGTGGCGGCGTTGGTGGAAGGAAACCTGCAGATGTTTTGCGAACTGATGGAGGACCGGTTGCATGAACCCTACCGCATGCCGTTGGTTCCCGGCATGAAAGAAGCGATCGCACGCGCCAAGCAAGCGGGGGCGTTGGGAGCGGTTCTTTCCGGTTCCGGTCCAGCGTTGATCGCGTTTTGCAACCAGGGAGCGGAAGAGATCGGCGCTGCTCTGCGAGCGGGGTTCCAGTCGGAAGGAATCGCTTCCGGCATCATGCTGCTGTCTCCCGCCGAGCAGGGGGTTGCGGTTTTAACCTCCATTTCCTAAATAATTTTTCCTCTTTTGTGCATCCTAAAAAAGGTTTTGTAAGGGTGCGGCAAAGAGGTGAACCGTATGAAAGGCAAGCAAAAAGCGATTTTATGTCTGGCAGCGGCGGTTGCGGCACTGTCGATTCCCGCGCTATGCTTGGCGGAACAGTTCGAATCCGCGCCCTTCCAGCGGCAAGAGATGCCGAAAGAACCACGGGAACTGCAAGAACTGAAACGGGAACTGGAGCACGCCGAGGAAACGCTCAAGCAAAAGCAGGAAGAATTGCGTTCCCTTATCGAGCAGAAACACGTGAAACTCGATCTTGCCAAATACCATGAACTGCGGAAAAAAGAACGGGAATTGAAGGAGGCCAACAAAAAGTTGGCCGATCAGTTAAAAGTGGCCGGACAAGCGCAAGACGAAGCGAAAGAGAGGAAAATCACGGCGGCGTTAATCGCGCACATGCAGCATAAGCTGGCGATCATGAAGGAAGCGGATGCGCTTTTGACCGCCGAAATTCAAAAACTGAAAAATCTTCCGTAATCTTTAAAAATCTTCAAAGCTTTGCCGGTCTTCAACGTTTTTTCCCTGCGCCGAAACCAGGCACAGGGGATTTGTTTTGCCGCCGAACGCGGCCGATTTGCGAAACGAGTCGATTTTGGTAGGAAAATTCTGGCGAACGGGCGACAGGTTCCGCCAACAATTGCATTCCCGCGTCTGTAAAATGAATTCCGGGGGGATGCACATTGAAGCGGAAGTGGCTGTTGGCTTTTGTTGTTTTGGCGCTTTTCCCGATGCGATTCGCCACGGCGGCGGACGGCGGACAAGCCTTGAAAATCGAGGATTGGAAACATTCCATAGCGGATTCGGATCCGCTGTTTCGGGACTGGAAAGAATCGACGGTGTCGCAGGTGTTGGCGGAACCTGCGGCGAACGGCCGCGAAGCGGTCTTGTGGCATGTCGAAAAGGACAACCGGAGCCTCGGATATCTCGTGACCACCGGAGACGGACAAACCCTGCTCGAATTCGGCCCTGTCGCTCCAACGGGGATATTTGCCGGCAAAAGAACCGGCATCTATATGTACGCGGGACCCGGCATGCACCTTTTCCGCCTGGAGGAAGCGAAGCCGGATTACTGGATCAATCTCGGCAACGGGGAAACCCTTCCACCCGGTCAACCGGTCCGGCGCGGAACGGTCGCTTCCGCCAGCGGCACGGGCGATCCATCTGTGGCGAACAGCGAGACGGACACTCCCCGAACCCAAACGTTTGCCACCGACACGAGCGCCGACTGCGGCGTGGATGTCATGATCCTGCACGGCCTCGGCAAATCGGTGCCGTACGATAAAAAACTGCTGCCCCAAAATGGGGGATCTGCCGGCTACCTCGTGTTCACAGCCCTTGACAAGGATTATTACTCCGTATTGGCGATCACCGGAGAACAAACGGTGAAAGACGGCCTCACCTTCTTGCGGGTACAGGACGTTTTTGCAAGAACCGGCAATCCGATCTACATCCGGGATGATCTGCAGGTCAATTGGGTCGGATCCAGATAAAGCAGCGCAAAATGCAGCGGCTGCACCTGCACGCGGGGCTGGCAACGCCACTTCAATTCCGCTACGCGCAGCTCTTTTTCCGCTGCATACATCGCCGCCTGTTCCGGGTTTTCAAGCATCAGCGACTGGTAGTAGGTTTCCAACTGCTCAATTTCCAGGTTCAACTGTTCGCTTGCGGACACTGCCCAGGAGTGATCGCCTGCGCGGATCTCTTCCAAAACGGTGTCTTTTATCTTCTGCCAACCGGTTGCAAGCGATGCGGCAAGGAATTGCGGCTGTGCAAAATGATCTTTGTAATGATCGGGGAACTCCGACGACATGGGCAGATGGCGAATGTGCTCATAAAGCTCGGGAACCACCTGGTTGCTTTTCAAATTGACTCCGTAAGAACGCAGTTCGTCCCTCCGCCTATCCGCGATATACGAGATTTTCAGGCTGGTTGTCAAAAAAGGGACTCTTGCCGTCGGCGGGCCGTCCTGGTATTGGCAGACGAATTGACCGCGGCGTGCGGCGGATTGAAAAATTTTTTCCAGGCGAAAACTGCCCAGCGCCACCAGTTCGGTTCTTTCTACACCGTCCACCTCGGCCGCCGCATCGAATGTCAGATTGAGAACGGTAGGCTCCACTTCTTGTCCGGTCGCTTCCACCCACATCCAGTAGTAAGGGCGTTCCGTCAGTTCTTTATCGATTTCGACCGGCAATTCCACTTGCAAAAAATCCGGTTCATCCCGCAAGATCCGGCTTCCGGTCGCTTGGAAGTACCGCCTGCAATAGTCTTGAATCAGCGCTTTGTCCATATTTGCTTTTCTTTTGCACCTCCCTTCGCATCACTTCGTCGGGGACAAGTCTTGGAACGTGTCTTTCAACATTTCCCGTTTGGCTTTTTCAATCTTTTGTCCCAGTTGGTCAAAACGGGAACTGAGTTCTTCCGCCGATGCGGATTCGACCAGCAGGTCCATAATGTCGTTTTCGATGTTTTTGTTCATCTTTCCGATGATGATGTCCAGTTCCCCGATCACCATTTCAAACATTCGAATCTTTTCCTGCAGCAAATTGACGATGTGTTCCTCAATCGTGCCGCGGGTTGCCATGTTGTAGATAAATACGTCCCGTTCCTGGCCGAGACGGTGCACCCGGCCGATGCGCTGCTCGATGCGCATCGGATTCCACGGCAGATCGAAATTGATCACTTGATTGCAAAACTGCAGATTGATCCCTTCGCCGCCGGCTTCCGTCGCAACCATCACCTGCGTGCGTTTCTGAAACAGCTCCGTCATCCAGTCCTTTTTTCCCCGTTTGAAGCCGCCGCGGAACGGGATGTTGCGGATCCCGGATTGCTCGAGCATATACATCAAATATTCCTGGCTCGAACGGTATTCCGTAAAGACAATGAATTTTTCGCCGCTGGATCGTATCAGATCGATCACGGTTTTGCCTTTTGTGTACTCGTGCAGGGGAATCGCCTGGCACATTTGGTACAGTTGCTCGATCCGCGTTTTTTGCGAAGCGGGCGTTTTCGGATCTTTGTACATTTTTTCCAGCGTCGGCAGCGCAGCGTAAGGACAGGAACAAATCTCCCGCTGGAGGGTGATGAGGGGCAGCACGTTGGCTTTTGCCGCCCGACGTTTCAAGTACTCTTCTTTTACGAAAGACGACACCGCCTCGTACAGTTCCCGCTCCTGCGGGGAAAGTTCAAGCGGAATGGAAGTCACGTGGCGTTTTGTAAAAAACACGGCACCTTCGCTTCGTTTGTTGCGAATCATCACTTGCGACAGTGCGTCTTTCAGTTCCGCCGGATTTTTCGGTTTGCGTTTTTCTTCAACGAAGGCGGTGCTGAACTGTTGGGCACTTCCGAGTTGCCCCGGTTTCAGGAGCGTGATCAGGTTGTACAATTCTTTCAGGTCGTTTTGAATCGGGGTCGCGGTGAGCAACAGCAAATATTTTTTCCGGAGACGGTTGATCAGTTCCCAGTTTTTCGTTTTGCGGTTTTTCAATTTGTGCGCTTCGTCCACAATCACTAGATCCCAGTCCTGTTCCAGTACGATGGTGCGGTGCGGCTCCCGTTTTGTCGTGTCGATCGACGACACCACAATGTCATAGGCCGTCCACGACCAAGCGTTGCGCTGTGCAAACGCCTTGATGTTGAATTTTTCGTTGAGTTCCCGCGTCCACTGCAAAACCAGAGAAGCCGGAACCAGCACCAGAGCTTTTTTGACCAGTCCCCGCATGACATATTCTTTCATGATGATGCCGGCCTCGATGGTTTTTCCGAGCCCCACCTCGTCGGCGAGAATCGCCCGGCCCTGCAGTTCGTTCAATACTCTTTTCGCGGCGGCCACTTGATGCGGATAAGGGATCACCGCGGGGATATGCTGCAAACAGAGCAACTGGTCAAACGTGGGGGCGACTTTTGTCTCTTCCGCTTCTCTGATTAATTGGAACAAGGTCCAGTTGTCCCAGACCCCCGTTTCCACCCGCTCCAAAAACTGTTTGAACAGCGTGTCGTCAAAGGTGCACTCCGGTGTCCCATGCAAGGAAAGGTTCTCCAGAGAATCCGGTTTCATGGGTTCACCCCTTATGGTATAATCGGAATCAGGATGTTAGAATAGATTGTGTGAAAAATGGGATTTTATACTTGCGGATGACTGGTACGGGAGAGAACGCTGCGGCGTCGCCGAAGGAGCAAGTGGAGATTGCCCGAATGTCCATGAATCTCTCAGGCAGAAGTACCGTAAACAGGACGCGACTCTGGAGAGAGCCAAACGGCCACCCAAGGGGCAACTTCCCGCGCGATGCGCCGGGGAAGGGGACTCTCAGGTAGCGAGGACAGAGACACAGGGATAGTATTCCTCTTGTGTCTCTTTTTTATTTCTTTGTTTCCCGCAGCTTTTTTCCGATTACTTTTGGGGGACCCCGAAAACATTATTGTTATAAGTGCGAAGAGTGACTAAAGGGAGGTCTGTAAATGGCGGAATTGAAACGGACGCCGCTGTTTCCCGTTTATGCGGAATATGGCGGGAAAACGATCGATTTCGGAGGGTGGGAACTCCCCGTCCAATTTTCGAGCATTCTGGAAGAACACGAAGCGGTTCGCACCCGGGCGGGGCTGTTTGACGTTTCCCACATGGGGGAGCTCGAAGTCGAGGGGCCGGACGCGCTTTCCAACATCCAGCGCTGGATTACCAACGACGCTTCCAATATCGAGATCGGGCAAGCGCTTTATTCTCCGATGTGTTACCCGGACGGAGGGTGTGTCGACGACCTGTTGGTGTACCGGCTCGACACAGACCGGTATCTGCTGGTCGTCAACGCGGCAAATACCGAGAAAGACTATGATTGGGTAAAGCAAAACGCGGCGGGAAGTGTCGAGATCGCGAATGTGTCGCAGCGAATTGCACAGTTGGCCCTGCAGGGTCCGCTTGCGGAGAAAACCCTGCAAAAGCTGACCGGTTATAACCTTTCCACGATTAAGTACTACCGGTTTGCGCAAAACGTCGAAGTTGCAGGCGTCAAAACCCTTGTCTCCCGCACCGGGTATACGGGGGAAGACGGATTTGAGATCTATGTCGACGCGGAACATGCAATCCGCCTCTGGCGCGAGATTCTCAACGCCGGAAAAGAGGACGGGGTCGTGCCGGCGGGGCTTGGAGCACGCGACACGCTACGGTTTGAAGCGAGACTGCCCCTGTACGGGCAGGAAATCGGTCCGTCGATCTCCCCGATCGAAGCGGGACTGGGCATGTTTGTCAAATTCGACAAGGGAGATTTTATCGGGCGAGACGCATTGGCCAAGCAGAAAGCGGAAGGACCCAAGCGCAAACTGGTTGGCTTTGAGATGATGGAACGCGGCATTCCCAGATCCCGCTATGAGGTGCAGGTGGCGGGCCGCAAAATCGGCGAAGTCACAACGGGAACCATGGGACCGACGGTCAAGAAAAACATCGGACTGGCTTTGATCGAATCCGAATACGCCAAAATCGGCCAGGAGCTTGACGTGATCATCCGGAACAAACCGGTCAAAGGCGTGATCGTCAAAACCCCGTTTTACAAAAGACAGAAGTGAAAGACAGGGAGGCGGGAATTTGAAAAAGCACAGCTATCTTCCCAACACCGAAGCGGACCGCAAAGCGATGCTGGATTCGCTGGGGATTCGCGATGTGGAAGAGTTGTTTTCCGACATCCCCGAACCGGTCAGGTTAAAGCGCGATCTAAACCTGCCGTCGGCTTGGTCGGAGCTGGAGTTAAACCGCAATTTCGCGGCAATGGCCGGTAAAAACGCAAATTTGGAAGAGTATGTTTCCTTCCTGGGCGCCGGCGCGTACCAGCATTTCATTCCGTCCGTCGTAGACGCCATCGTCAGCCGGTCCGAATTTTACACCGCCTATACTCCGTATCAACCGGAAATCTCGCAAGGTGTGCTGCAGGCGATTTTTGAATACCAAACGATGGTCTGCGAGCTGACCGGGATGGATGTGGCGAACGCTTCGATGTACGATGGCCCGAGCGCCATGGCGGAAGCGGGCATCATGGCTTGCGCCGCCACCCGCCGTTCCAAGCTGCTGGTCTCCCGTGCGGTACATCCGGAATACCGGCAAGTGCTGCAAACCTACGCGTACGGGCAAAACATCGAAGTGGAAGAAGCGGCTGTCGACAACGGACTCACCAGCCTTGCCGATCTGGAAGCGAAACTCGGCGCTGACATTGCGGGTGTGCTTGTGCAGTACCCGAACTTTTTCGGTTCGATCGAGGACATCAAACCGATTTCCGAGCTTGTGCACAAGCACAAGGCGCTTTTTGTGGTGGCGGTGAATCCGATTGCGCTGGGGATTCTCGAAGCTCCCGGCACATTCGGTGCGGATATCGTCGTGGCGGAAGGGCAGTCGCTCGGCAACCCGGTGGCTTTTGGCGGGCCGTATCTGGGAATGCTGGCGACGACCAAGGATTTGATTCGCCGCGTACCGGGCCGTGTAGTCGGCCAGACGAAAGATCTTGACGGCCGCCGGGCGTACGTGCTGACTCTGCAAGCCCGCGAACAGCACATTCGCCGCGAAAAAGCGAGTTCCAACATTTGCTCGAACCAGGCGCTGAACGCTCTGGCGGCCACTGTCTACCTGACGTGCATGGGGAAACAGGGTCTGCGGGAGGTAGCGAAATTGAATTTGCAAAAAGCACACTATGCCCATCGGAAGCTGACCGCCATCAAGGGAGTGGAGCCGCTTTTCCAAGCGCCGTTCTTCAACGAATTCGCCGTAAAACTGAGTGGCAATCCGGCAGAGATCAATCGGAAGCTGCTGGATTCCAAGATTATCGGCGGTTACGATCTGGGGCGCGCGTATCCGGAATATCGGGACGGCATGTTGCTGGCGGTTACGGAATTGCGCACAAGAGAAGAGATTGATTTGCTGGCTGAGCGATTGGAGGCGATTGTATGAGACAAGCGAAAGATCAGCCGCTGATTTTTGAGCTGTCGCGTCCCGGGCGGGTCGCATACAGCCTCCCGGCCTGCGACGTACCGGAGCAGGCGGTCGAGGAACTGATTCCGGCCGGGTATGTCCGAAAAGCGCCTGCCGAATTGCCGGAAGTCAGCGAAGTCGATCTGATCCGCCATTTTACGGCGCTTTCCCGCCGGAATTACGGCGTGGACAACGGATTTTACCCGCTTGGCTCCTGCACGATGAAATATAACCCGAAACGAAACGAGCATATGGCTCGCTTGACCGGATTTGCGTCGATTCACCCGTACCAGGCGGAAGAAACGGTGCAAGGTGCGCTGGAATTGATGTACAAACTGCAAACGGAACTGGAAGAGATTACGGGTATGGACAAGGTCTCCCTCCAACCTGCGGCCGGAGCGCAGGGGGAATGGACCGGATTGATGTTGATCCGCGCCTATCACGAATCGCGCGGCGAAAAGCGGACGAAAGTGATCGTGCCGGATACGGCGCACGGAACGAACCCCGCGTCGGCTACTGTAGCCGGTTATCAGACGATCACCATCAAGTCGGATGAACGGGGAAATGTCGACCTGGAGTCGCTGCGGCAGGCGGTAGGTCCCGATACAGCCGCACTGATGCTGACCAATCCTTCAACTTTGGGCTTGTTTGAAGAGCAGATCGTCGAAATCGCCAAGATCGTTCACGGAGCCGGCGGTTTGCTTTATTACGACGGCGCCAACGCCAACGCGATTCTCGGCTATGCTCGCCCGGGAGATATGGGATTTGACGTGGTGCATCTGAACCTGCACAAGACGTTTTCGACCCCGCACGGCGGAGGCGGTCCGGGAGCCGGCCCCGTCGGCGTCAAGAAAGATTTGATTCCTTTCCTGCCGGTGCCGGTCGTCGACTGTAAGGACGGGAAGTATGTACTGGATTACGATCGTCCGCAATCGATCGGAAAGGTAAAAGGGTTTTACGGAAACTTCGGTGTCTTGGTTCGCGCTTACGCTTATATCCGGACGATGGGACCGGACGGATTGAAGCGGGTGACGGAGGATGCCGTTTTGAACGCCAACTACATGATGCGCAAACTGCAGCTGTATTACGATTTGCCGTACGACCGGGTCTGCAAGCATGAGTTCGTGCTGTCGGGCAAGCGGCAAAAAGCGAAAGGAGTCAAAACCCTCGACATCGCAAAGCGGATTCTCGATTTCGGCTTCCATCCGCCGACGATTTATTTCCCGTTGAATGTGGAAGAAGCGATTATGATCGAGCCGACAGAGACGGAAAATATCGATACGCTTAACAGATTTGTCGATACGATGATCCAAATCGCGAAAGAAGCGGATGAGAATCCGGAAGCGGTTAGGAGCGCGCCGCACACCACGGTGGTCAACCGGTTGGATGAAACCACTGCCGCCCGGAATCCGGTTCTGCGTTACCAAAAATAGGTTCCGACCCAAACCGGTCTCGTTCAACAGGTTCGCCAGTTCGTTCGGGTTTGACAAATATCCGTATTCCACTGGAAAATCATTTCAACATTTTTCCCTTATAAGATGGCCCGATTCGGACCATAGTAAGCGGGGGTGCAAACTCACATTACACATAAGGGGGAGATCGCATGACAGTCGGATCGAAAATCCACCAAACGCTGGCATCCTGTGAATCCGCGCTTGCCAATTTCAAGACGTTTGCCCTGGACACGGAAAACCAGCAGGCGAAGCAAATGTATCAACAGCTTGCCAATACCATGGAACAGCAAATTCTCGCCCCGCTTCGCACGCGGGTGAACCAGATGGAGCAGCAGGAACCGCAGTACAAGGTGAATCAGCAGGCCGGCCAGCAGGCTATGCAGCAAGGCGGTCAGCAAATGAACCAACCAAAACGTTCCTAAAGAACAAAAACGAACAAAAGCGAAGAGGTTCCTTATCGGGACCTCTTCGCTTTTTCAAACAAGTTGTGAGTGTTGCATCAGCGCTGTTGGGGGAACACGCGTTGAACCATTTCGGAGAATCTTTCGTAAATCCCCTGAATCGGACGCCCGGCCTGGATGTCGTTGCTAAACCCCTGAAAACGGTCGAGAACGTCGGGGTCGGCCGACACATACACCCGTTCGATGCTTGGATCCAGGCGGCGCACTTCATTTGCCACTTCGGTTTTGATCTGCTCCGTCAGCCCGCTTTGCGCGACGTTCGGAATGTTAACGGCCACATAAGCGGTACGGTCTGTCACAAACACGTTGGCGCGGCTGATGTTTTGTTTTCCGACCAGCGCGTTGGCGATATTTTGCGCTTCCCGCATCGGAGTGGCTGCGTTCGGCGCTTGCACACGGCCGTCTGGAGCAGGCTGCGGGATGGCGGAGTCGCGGGCTCCCATCCGGTTGTCAGGGATCGGTTGCGTCGGCGCTGCCGGAGCGGGCGCTTGGCGCGTCCGGGGCTGGGCGGCGTTCGGCATGCAGCCGGCCGCCATGACCGTTGCCAGCAGAGCCGCCGTCAAAACGCATAATTTGTGTTGAATTCTCACGAGAATCCCTCCCTAATTTTGAAAATGGATCGCCGTATTTACTATCACCAAAATAAAAAACGGCATACCCGCCAAAGGGATGCCTTCATCAGTCAATGGTTCGCATGGGTCAAGTGTGAGCAGTTATTAATACAGTCTACGTACCAGTCTGGGCGTTTGTAACGGACGCGCGTAATCGCCGTATTTTCAATCTTCTCCGCACGTTGCCCGGTGATGGAATGCAAAAAGGCGTTGATCGTGCCTCCATGCGTAACGATCAAAATCCGCTTTCCCGGATGCCGCAGGGCGATCGATTCGATGGTCTCTTTCACGCGCTGCCGCAACGCTTCGTACGTTTCGAGCCCGGGGATATTATGTTCGTGCGGGCGTGAGAGGACTCCCGGGTACCGGGCTTCAATTTCGGCTCGGGTCATTCCTTCCAACAGTCCGTAGTTGCGTTCTCTCAGGCCGGGTTCCAGATGGTGCGGCACCTTGATCCGCTCGTTCAGATATTCAGCCGTTCGTTTCGCCCGCGACAGGTCGCTGGAATAAAGGAGATCCCAGGGTTCTTTTGACAGGTGTTCAGCGGCGATCCGGGCCTGCACGATTCCCAAATCCGACAAGGGGATGTCCTGCGAACCCTGCAACCTCGCTTCCCGGTTCCAGAGTGTTTCTCCATGCCGTACCAGGCAGATCTCGGTCATTATCATCGGGTCACCTCTCACGATAAGTACCTTACCATTATAACAAACAGCCGCACGACATGTGCCTATTCCCTTACTACTCATTCAATAAAAATTGTGCTACAATGACAAAGTAATTCTGGGAGGGATTGCCGTGGCACAAATTCTTGTGATTCATGGTCCGAACCTGAATCTGCTGGGTCGACGGGAACCGGAGGTTTACGGTACCACCACCCTGGCGGACATCAATCGCCAACTGACGGAGCTTGGCAAACAGCATTCCGTTGAATTGGACTTTTTCCAATCCAACCACGAAGGGGAAATCATCGACCGCATCCACGCCGCCTTTGGGTCGGTGCAGGGGATCCTGATCAATCCCGGAGCTTTTACCCATTACAGTCTTGCGATCCGGGATGCGTTGAGCGCCGTCAGGATTCCGGCCGTCGAAGTTCATCTGTCAAACATTCACGCCCGCGAAGAATTTCGCAAACATTCGGTGGTGGCACCTGTCGCCATAGGCCAGATCAGCGGTTTTGGGACGCACAGCTACATACTGGGATTGCTGGCGCTCGTTGAGTATTTGAAGCGGCAGGAACGTGACTCTTAAGCAAGAACTTGACTCTTGGAAAAGAGGGTTTGCAATGCGCGATCGTTTGCAAAAGCTTAGGGAAAAATTGGCGGAGCAGCCGTTTGACGGGATGTTGGTGCTGAAGCCGGAAAACCGCCGGTATCTGAGCGGGTTTACGGGATCGGCCGGTTATTTGCTCGTAACGGAAAAAGACGCGGTGCTGATCACCGATTTTCGTTACACGGAACAAGCCAGGGAGCAAGCCCCCTGGTTCCGGATCGTGAAACACGGTTCGTCCGCGGCGGATGCCATCCGTTCCGAGTTGCACACTCTCGGCATCAAACGATTGGGGTTTGAAGAAGATTACGTTACATACGGACAGTATGCGGCTTTCAGCGAAACGTTCGCACCGGTGGAACTGGCGCCGGCTGAAGGAATTGTCGAAAAGCTCCGGGCTGTCAAGGATCAACAGGAAATCGAGACGATCCGCCAGGCCGCCAAGATTGCGGATGACGCTTTTTCCCATATCCTCGGCTTTATCAGGCCAGGGATCAGCGAGCGGGACGTCGCGATCGAGCTGGAGTTTTTCATGCGCCGCCAAGGAGCCGAACGTTCGTCGTTCGACATTATCGTGGCGTCCGGAGTCCGATCCAGTTTGCCGCATGGCGTCGCTTCCGACAAGGTGTTGGAAAAAGGGGATTTCGTGAAACTGGATTTTGGCGCTTTCTACAAAGGGTACTGCTCGGATATCACCCGCACCGTGGTGCTCGGGGAGCCCGGTGAAAAGCAGCGGGAAATCTACGGGATCGTCCTGGAAGCCCAACTTTTTGCGCTGGACAATATCAAACCCGGGATGACCGGAAAAGAAGCCGATGCGTTAGCCAGGGACATTATCAAAGCGAAGGGCTACGGCGACAACTTCGGACACGGTTTGGGCCACGGGCTGGGACTTTACATTCACGAGGAGCCCCGGTTGTCCCCGCTTTCCAACACTGTGCTGCAGCCCGGAATGGTGGTCACCGTCGAACCGGGGATTTACCTTCCGGGTTTCGGCGGGGTGCGGATTGAGGACGATGTGGTGATCAACGAATCCGGCGTTGAGGTTTTAACCCGTTCTCCCAAGGATTTGTTGGTCCTTGCATAGCATTTCTGCAATTTTTAGGAGGGAACAATCGAAATGATCTCAAGCAACGATTTTCGTCCTGGCGTTACCATCGAGTATGACGGTGAGATTTGGCGCGTGCTCGAATTTCTCCATGTAAAGCCGGGAAAAGGTGCGGCATTTGTGCGCACGAAGTTAAAAAACGTAAAGACCGGTGCCGTAAAAGAGATGACTTTTAACGCCGGTGAAAAAGTGCCGCGGGCCCGCATCGAGAACCGCGAGATGCAATATCTCTATAACGACGGGGAAACCTATACGTTCATGGACACCGAAACCTTTGAACAGATTCAGATTCCGGCCAGCCAGTTGGAATATGAAATTCAGTTCCTGAAAGAGAACATGAATTGTTATGTCGTCATGCACGAAGGGGCTGCAATCGGCGTGGAACTTCCGAATACCGTCGAGCTCGAGGTCGTGGAAACCGAACCGGGAATCCGGGGGAACACCGCTACCGGCGGTTCCAAACCGGCCAAACTGGAAACCGGGTATGTCGTACAAGTTCCGTTTTTCGTCAATGTCGGAGACAAGCTGATCATTGACACCCGTTCCGGCGAATACGTTTCCCGTGCTTAAAATCGGATAACTGCCAAACGCGCCCGGCATACGCTACATTTGATCCGCCGCTTCCGCAGAGCCAACCGCTGCGGCGACCGCACAGATTCCGGCCGTGGAGGCAGGCGTTTTGGCGAGGCTCGTCTGAAACCGTACTCTCGTTTGGAGGGTACGGTTTTTCTGTTCTGGCTTGTCTTTTTGTTGCATACATTCCTAGAGAGATTCGCCAACCGGGGCGGATGCCGTTTGCCGCAGGCAACATCCGGTTTCCTCACGGCTGTTGAACAAGTTTGTTCCGAAGCGGGGTGTGCGAATGTTTGACGTGCAGGACAAATTGGTGTGGGGGATGGCGGGACTTCGCTTCCTGTCAGGCAGCATTGAAGTTTTGGCAGCCCTCCTGATGCTTTATTACGGTACGATCGAACGCGCGGTTCTGGTCAACGCCTTCCTTTCGCTGGTCGGTCCGACCGTGCTGATTTTGGTGACGACGATCGGACTGATCGGGCTTGCCGAGAAAATGGACTTTGCCAAAATGTTGATCGTCATGTGCGGCGTGGGGCTGATCCTGTTTGGAGTGCGCTCGTAATAAGTGCCCATTTGTATTGAGCACACTAGTGTCGAGAATCGGAGTGAAGGGGGATCAGCATGCACGATTTAAAAGAGCGCATCGCGTATATAAAAGGCTTGTCGGCAGGCGTGAATGTCACCCAAACCACCGTCGAGGGGCGGGTTTTGGCGGAAATGCTCGATTTGTTGAGCGATGACGAAGATTTGGACGCGGACGGCGCTCTAGACGACCTGGAGGATGACGGAGAGATCGAGTGCCTGGAAGTCGAATGCCCGAAATGCCGGGAGACGGTATTTGTCGACTCGGACGTGTTTGACGGCGATGAAACGGTGGAAGTGTTGTGTCCCGAATGTCACGAGACAATTTTGGTAAACGACGATGTTCCGGTTGAAGCGTGACGGACGAAGTCCAATCCATACCCTTCTCTTGCGGAGGGTTCTTTTTTTCTACGGCGGAATAAAAGACGAACATCCGCTTTTATTGTATACGTTTTTCGTGCACGAAATCGACACATTCGAATGTTAGGAGTTATCCACCTTTGCAAATATGAGGAGCGGTACTGACTCAGTTGACAACTTTACCATCCAGACGGTAAAGTGATTGGGGAAGGGGTGGATTATCATGAACGACAAGAAATCCGGGCGGAGAACAACACGCGAAAGACTATTACTAACAGCCTGCCGTCTTGCCCGCGAGGAAGGCGTTGGCAGTTTGACGCTTGAAGCGGTGGCTCGCACTTCCGGTGTGAGCAAAGGGGGGCTGCTCTATCATTTCCCCTCGAAAGAGGACTTGATTGCCGGCATGGTCCAATACCTGGCGGACCGGTTCGACGCCGGGCTGGAACAGGAATTGCGGAAGGAATCCGGCGGCATGCCGGACAAGCCTGGAAATGCGGACTCGAAAGGACGGTTTGTCCGGTCGTATATTCGCACCACCTTTGCGGACGCGGAACGGATGGGAGAGATCAGTGCCGCTCTGCTGGCAGCGGTCGTCATCCACCCGCAACTGCTGAATCCACTACGCGAACGCCAACAGGAATGGCAGCGCAGGATCGAAGACGACGGACTGGATCCTGCCCTGGCGACTGCGCTGCGCCTCGCTGCGGACGGGTTGTGGTTCGCCGACCTGTTCGGCCTGGCGCCGCCACAAGGAGAGCAACGCACCCGAGTGCTTGCGCTGCTTCAGCGATGGGCCGGGGGTGGACAGCAATGAAACCGTTCCTGTATTTGCTTTTGGCCATCGTCAGCGAAGTGGTCGCGACTGCTTCGTTGAAAGCTTCGCATGGCTTCAGCCGTTTTTGGCCGAGCCTATTGGTTGTCATCGGTTACGGAGCCGCTTTTTATTTGCTCTCTCTGAGTCTGAAACATATCCCCCTCGGCGTCGCCTACGCGATCTGGTCGGGACTGGGGACGGTGGGAGCGGTTATGATCGGTCTTTTCGTTTGGCGAGAGAAGATGGACCTTTATCGGGTCATCGGGATTGCGTTGATTCTGGTCGGCACCGTGATCCTGAATTTGACGAAAACCGAGGGGTAGCGATGCATACCGTCATGAAGACTTGGAAATGGTATTTTCTCGCAGTCGACATTGCTTTTATCCTGTATTGGATGATCACCGCCTTGCATCTGATTCCGCATGAATGGCTCTTTAAAGATTACGAGAATCCGATCTTGGTTGCCTGGAACTGGTCGTTTCTGCCGTTGGATTTGTTTATTTCCGCAACGGGACTGATCAGTCTGTATCAGTACGGTAAAAATAATCCTTCATGGCGTTCGACAGCTCTTGTTTCCCTTGTATTGACCTTTTGCTCCGGATTGCAGGCGCTTGCTTTTTGGACGATTCGCCTCGACTTCGCCTCTGCTTGGTGGATTCCGAACGCCTTCCTGCTGGTCTACCCGTTGTTTTTTATCCCGAAACTGGTCATACAAAGGGAAAAGAGTTGAGATAAATCAGCATGGTATAGCACCGTAAGCGTAAAAAAGTCCCCACCTGGTATTCGATGGGAACTTTGTTAATCTAGGATTGAACCATTCGACAGGTTGACAGCAGTGAATTCGACCACGGGAGTAGCCTGTCTAGCGCCTCGGGATCTTTCAAATCGTTTAGCTGTGGGAACTCTTCAAACAATCAGGTGAGATATTGAAACGGGTTGAGGCCGTTTTCCTTCGCCGTTTCGATGATGCTGTAGATGGTCGCACTCGCTTTCGCTCCTCGCGGTGTGTTACTAAACAGCCAGTTCTTTCTGCCGATCACAAACGGCTTGATGGAGCGTTCACTCCGGTTATTCTCCAATTCCAGCCGGCCGTCCTTCCGGCAATGCCTTCAGTGCCTCATTGAACTTGCGCCGGGCGTGCGCCCAGCATCCGACGAGCGTGACACCGGCTACCTTATGATAACCCGAGTACCCATCGACATGCAGGTAGCCGCAGAAACCGGATAAAAAGTTGCGCGGGTGATGCCCGCCCCGGGTTTCCTGGTAATCGTAGAGCACGATTGCCGGACCTTCCCACCCTGTGCGATACAACCACAGGTACGAGGTCGTCTCTGCCGAACGACCCGGCTCCTTCAGCACCTGCAAGGTGGTTTCATCGGCATGCAAAAGATCCTGGCTCCGCAGATGGTCATGCATCCGGTGGTAAAGGGGCTGAAGCCACCGGTTCGCGCTTTGAATCATCCAATTGGCCAGCGTCTGCCGGGATAACATAATTCCAAGACGCGCAAACTGCTGCTCCTTGCGATACAGCGGCAAAGCGTCTACATACTTCTGAATCATGATGTGGGCAAGCATGGATGGAGAAGCCAGACTTCCCGGAGCGGCCGGTTTGGGCATCGGGGCCGTGATGACCGGTGTTTCGGTTGCTTCCCGCTCACACTGGCGGCAACTGTAGACATGGCGGACATGCTTGACCACTTTGACTTCGGCCGGGATAATCTTTAGTTCCTGCCGAACCTCCGTGCTCATCACATGCAAAGCGCCGTTGCAGCACGGACAGACCCGCTCTTCTTCCGGCAGATGATATTCAATCGTCTCCACGGGGAGTTCTTCGATCAGGGCTTCCCGCTGTCCGCGCTGTTTCTTGCGCCGGATGGTCACGGTCTCCAGGGTTGGCCTCTACTTCCGCTTCGTTAAACAACTGCAATTGATCCGAATTCGTTCGCTCGCTGGAGGCGCCGAAATTCTTCTGTTGGCTAAGGCGAAACTGCTCTTCGTACCATTTCAATTTGGCGGATAGTTCGGCGTTTTGCTGCTCCAGTTTAAGGCAGCGCTCCTGTAAATCTTCGATTGTAAGGGGTGTCTGTTCCATTGTTTTCTCCATACCTGCGGTTGGGCGGTTTCCAGATGTTGTTCCGTCTTTTTCAATTTTCGCATCCAATACCAGAGCTGGCGTGGCGTAACCCCTTGACGTTCACACCAAGTCGCCACACGCTCTCCACTGGCCCGATAGTCTTTGATCCGGGCGGACCATAATTCTCGAAGCTCTGTTTGAGATCCTCCCCACATCATTCTGAGGAAGATTCTCTCATGGGAAATTTCGGTTTCCTAGGTGTGCAGGATTTGACGCTTACTTCGAATCTCGCATTTTTTGGTCCAAGCTGGTATAAACCCACAAGCCCCTCCATATGTATGGAATAACTACTTGTGGACGAGGAGGGAGTCTGTTGCTTCCGACGGTTTCCCATGAACGCGCCGAAACGATTGTCCGTCAACAAATCTTGCCTGTTCTGGCTCCCCGGATTCGCGGCATGATCAGTCAGTTTCCGCATGTGTCTCTGCTGGAAGAGATTCGGGTCCGGCAGAGGAAGCCGCTGCAGGTCTACACCCACCAGGGGGATCATTACTTGAACGAGCAAGGTCAACCTGTCCGCCATGGCCAGAAGGCTTATACGGTTACCGAAGAGGATATAGCGCAAACGATCGAGCTGCTTACCCGCTCTTCCCTCTACACTTTGGAGGAAGAATTGCGGCGCGGATATTTGACCATCGCCGGCGGGCACCGGGTGGGGCTGGCCGGGCGGACGGTTCTCTCCAAGGAGGGAGCGGTTCAGACCCTGAAACACATCACCCATCTGAACATCCGCATCGCCCGCGAGATGCCCGGCGTAGCTGACCCGATCAAACAGCGCCTGGTGGACCCGGCGGGATACAAGCTGCACAACGCCTTGATCATTTCGCCCCCACAGTGCGGAAAAACAACCTTGTTGCGGGATCTGGCGCGCCAGATCAGCGACGGGCTGCTCCATCCGAAACTGCGAGGGATGAAAGTGGGGATTGTCGACGAGCGATCGGAACTGGCGGGATGCGTAAACGGCGTTCCGCAGCATGCGGTCGGTGCCCGCACGGATGTGCTGGATGCGTGTCCGAAAGCGGAAGGGATGCTGATGCTGATCCGTTCGATGTCGCCGCAGGTGTTGATCACCGATGAAATCGGACGGGAAGAAGACCGTGACGCGATTCTCGAAGCGGTCCATGCGGGGGTGCACGTGATCGCGTCGGCACACGGTTTCAGTCTGACCGAAGTCAAGAACCGTCCGGCCCTCCGTGCCCTGTTTGAAGCGAAGGCGTTTACCCGCTACCTGGTCTTGTCGCGCCGGAAGGGGCCTGTTACGCTCGAAGGCGTTTATGACAAAAACGGACAGCGTCTTTACCAAAGAGAGGGTCGGTCCGAATGGTCAAGTTGATGGGAGCGGCGATGGTGATCACGGCGGCAACCGGATTGGGACTGTGGAAAGCGAGTTCTTATGCGGAACGGGCGAGAGAACTTCAGCAATTGATGACGGCGTTGCAAATGCTGGAAACGGAGATTTCCTACGGCGCCACGCCGTTGCCGGAGGCGTTCTGCCGGCTCGGAAAACGGATCCCCGGAAAAATCGGGTCCTTGCTTTACGACACCGGACTCGGGTTGTCGCAGGGGGACGGCCGGACGGCGGGCCAAATTTTTCAAGAGCAAATCCGGTGCTGGAGCCCGCAGCTCCGTTTGCGGCCGCAAGACCGGGAGATCCTGTTCGCGTTTGCGCATACCCTTGGGCATTCGGATCGCTCCGACCAAATCAAACATATTCGCCTCGCCTCCGCCAGGCTTGCGGCGGAGGAGGCAGCCGCCCGGGACGAGCGGGAACGATTGGGCAAAATGTGGAGATATCTCGGGGCCTTAGCCGGGTTGGCCGCCGTCATCATCATGTACTAAAGCGGGGGGATGGGGAGAATGTTTTCAGCAGCGGTCAGTACAATCTTGCAGATTGCCGGGATCGGGTTTCTGGTCGCCGTTTTGCATACGGTGCTCAAATCGGCCGGAAAAGAAGAGTTTGCCAACTGGACGACCTTGACCGGAATCGCAATCGCGCTACTGCTGGTCCTCAGCAAACTTGAAATCTTGCTATCGGAAATCACCAGCGTATTCCGGTTCCAATGAGCGAACCGGAGGAAGGAATCGGTTATGGACATACTCCAAATCGTGGGTCTTGGCCTGATCGCCGCTTTTTTGGCGATGACAGTCAAGTGGCAGTCGCCGGCCGCCGCCCTGCTGATCTCGCTGTTGACGGGCGTGTTTTTGTTTGCGATCCTGGTCCCGCCCATTCGCATGATTTTTGACGAAATTCAAAGACTGGCGCTGCAGGCGAATGTCGACCTCAAACTGATGGGGACGATTTTAAAAATTATCGCCATCGCCTACATTGCCGAGTTTGGGGCGCAACTGGTCAGGGATTCCGGGGAGTCGGGACTTGCTGCAAAGATCGAATTCGCCGGCAAGATTCTGATTTTGGTGCTGGCGATCCCCGTGATCCGGATCGTGATCGACACGATCATGCAGGTGATGATCCGGGGTGGGGCCGGGTGAAAAAATGGCTGATCCTCCTGCTGCTGTCCCTGGTCCTTTGTACCATCGGCCCCGCTGCCAAAGCGATGGCGCAAGAAGGTCAACCGGCCGCCCGGGAAAAGGCGGTCGAATCTTCGGTCGACACAAGCGAAATCGACCGTTTCTGGCGGGAGTTGGCGGAACAATACGGCGATTTCCTGCCGGCTTCGCCTTCGCCCCGCGTGTGGGACATTCTGCAGGACGAAGGGTTCTCGTTAAAGGGCATCCTGCTTGGAATGGTCAAGTTTTTGTTGTACGAGATCATGCAGAATTCCAGATTATTGGGAAGCATTATGATCCTGGCGGTGCTGGCGTCGCTCCTGGAAAACCTGCAAAACGCTTTTGAGCGGAACACCGTCTCCCAGGTCGGATTTGCGGTGATTTACATCGGGTTGGTCGTTCTTGCGGTCAACTCCTTTCTGGCGGCGACCGGATATGCGAAAGAAGCCATCGAAAACATGAGCAGTTTTATGGTGGGAAGCATTCCACTCCTGCTGACGCTGATGGCTTCCTCGGGCGCTGTCACGTCGACCGCCCTGTTGTATCCGACAGTCGTGTTCGCAGTCAACACGTTTGCCGAAATTGTGACTCATGTGGTGTTCCCGTTGATCTTTTTCTCGGCTGTTTTGCTGCTGGTGTCGGAGTTTTCCGGCCGGTACAAACTGTCGCAGCTCGGCGGGTTTCTCCGAACGGCGGGGAATTGGCTTTTGGGAGCTTTTTTCGTCGTGTTTCTCGGCGTAATGGCCGTGCAAGGCTCGATGGGCGGAGTGGCGGACGGGATCGCGCTGCGAACCGCCAAATTTGCCACCGCCACCTTGATTCCGGTTGTCGGGAAAATGTTTTCCGATTCCATTGACACCGTGGTCGGAGCCTCAATGCTGGTGAAAAATTCCGTCGGAATCGCCGGTCTTTTGCTGATCGTCCTGATTTGCACATTCCCCGCCCTGAAGATCATCAGCCTGGCGATTGTCTACAGCCTGTCGGGAGCGCTAATGCAGCCGTTAGGCACGTCTCCGGTCATCTCGTGCCTGTCGACCATCGGCAAAACGCTGTTTATTCTATTTTCCGCAATGGCAACGGTCGGGTTCATGTTTTTTCTCTCCATCGCCATGATTCTGCTGGCGGGCAACATTCAGCTGATGGTGAGGTGAGGAAAGATGGGATTTTTATCCTCCTGGCTGTTACAGCTTGTGATGATCCTGTTGTTTGCAGTCGTAATGGACTTGATCGTACCCGCGTCCTCCATGCGGAACTACGTCAAGGTGGTCATGGGGTTTGCCATTATGGTGACGATGTTGAAGCCGATTTCCGTCTTGTATGACAACAAGTTCGACATTAGCCGCATAGGTTGGCCGGAAAGCGAATCGAAGTTTGAAAGCCTTGACGCGATCAAGGCAAAAGCGGCCGATTTGCGGACCGAACAGCACCGGCTGGCGGAACGGCAAACGGGCGACCAATTGCAAAAGCTGATCAAAACGCAGGTGGAAAGCCGGCATCCTTTGGAAGTGACCGGAGTGCAGGTTCGTTTGCCGCAACCCGGAACAGAACCGGTCCGTTTTGCAAACATCGAGGAATTAATCGTAACTGTCCGTCCGAAGCGAGGAGGAGACGGGGGAGACGGAATTCAGCCCGTACAGCCGATTGTCATCCGGGGGGAACGGGAAAAGGAACCGGGCAACGAGAACCCGCCCCTAGCGGAAATGGACAAGTTGCGGCAGGTCAGGCAGGAATTGGCCAACACTCTTCAAATTCCCGATTCCGCCGTCTCGATCCGGCTGGCTGCCGAATAAGGGGGTGAGATGCAGTGAATGCCGATTTCAGTTTTCTCTCCCGCATACCCAAGTGGACCTATGTGATGGGTGCGTTGGGATTGGTGCTGATCCTGTTTGGATCTTTCGGTTCAAAACAGGAAACGAAACGGCCGGAACCGGCGGTCGAAACGAAGGAACCAAACATCGAGCGCATGACGATCAGCGGTTACGAACGTTTGTACGAAGAAAAGCTCGCCCAGGTCCTGAATCAGATCCAGGGGGTCTCCGATGTTACGGTCATGGTCAATTTGGAGTCCACGGAGGAAATCGTCCTTGCCGAAAATGTGCAAAACCAGCGGCAGACGACCACAGAAAACGACAAACAGGGCGGGAACCGCACCATCACCACTTTTAACGAAAACAAACAACTGGTCATGACCAAGGGTTCTCCCGACAAACCCGTCGTCCTGCGGACCATCAAACCGCATGTGCGCGGCGTTCTGGTGGTCGCCAGGGGCGCCGAACAGCCGCGAATCCAGGCGTTGATCATGGAATCCGTCCAGCGCGTGCTGGAGGTTCCGCCGCACAGAATCTCGATCCAACCCAAAAAAAATTGAGGAGGTATCCGCAATGGCAAGACGTCAAACAGTATGGCTTTCGACAATGATGATCCTGTCCCTGATGGTGATCGGCTATTATACGGTCGACGACACACTGAAACCGGTTCCGACCGCCACGGATGGCGGCAGGAAAACGGAACAGCCCAAGGACAACAACCCAGCCAAAGACAACCAGGCGAAGGACGGTTTAAAAGACAACGGCACAAAAGACCAGGGGAAAACGAGCGACCAGAAACACGCGGCAACGCCGGGCGACGATTGGTTTGCGGAACAATACATCAAAAATGAGACCGACTATCACAGAAAGGTGGAGCAATTGCAACAAGTGATCGCTGACAGCAAAACGTCTACCGACCAAAAAGCGAAAGCGGAACAAGAATTGAAGGCGTTGTCCGAGTTTTACGACAAAGCGGAAAAAGCCGAAAACAAAGTGATGGCGGAAGGATACGGGGAAGCTCTGATTACGAAAGACGACGGCCGCATCACCGTAACGGTGCAGGCAAACGAACTTTCCAAGGAACAGGCGGCAAAAATCTATATGATCGTCAGCAAAGAATTGAACATCCCCGCCAGCCAGATTGTAGTGTCTTACAAACAATGACACGGTTGAATAAAACGCTTGGGACGCCCTTTGCGGGAGCGTCTTCTTTTTTTGTCCTCCGGCACACGGCATTTCCCCTGACACATGATGCCAATGCGTGACAATATCACAGAACAACAACAAATGCCAATGCGTGCTATAGAAAGATTGCACGAAAATATGGTATACTTTCCAATAGTGCCTACAAAAAAGATACATACAGGGTTAAGGGAGGACCAGACATGTTTAAACTGAATGAAATCCGTGAACTTGTTCGGCTGATTGACGAGACGACAGTGACCGAACTGAATGTCGAAGCGGCTGGCACCAAACTTGTTATCAAGAAAGAACCGGGGGTTGCGGCACCGGTTGTCGCCCAACCAGCGCCTGTACAAGCTCCTGCCGCAGCGCAAACAGTTACCGCGCCTGCTGCACCGGTGCAAGCGGCTCCAGTCGTTGAAGATACGCCGAAGAAAGCGGTTGCAACCGAAGACGATCCGACGCTTCACAAGATCGTGTCTCCGATGGTGGGTACGTTCTACCAGGCGCCGGCTCCCGATGCCGAACCGTACGTTCGCGTCGGGTCAAAGGTGACCGAAAAAACGGTGGTCTGCATTGTGGAAGCGATGAAGCTGATGAACGAAATCGAAGCGGACGTACGCGGTGAAATTGTCGCCGTCCTTGTCGAAAACGGACAACTGGTAGAGTACGGACAGCCGCTGTTCCTCGTAAAAGTCGAGTAATATGGGGGGCAGCCGACGTGTTCAAAAAAATATTGATCGCAAATCGGGGAGAAATTGCGGTTCGCGTCATTCGAGCCTGCAAAGAACTGGGGATTCGGACGGTGGCGATTTACTCGGAACCGGACCGGGAGTCGCTGCACGTCAAACTGGCGGACGAAGCCTACTGTGTGGGGCCAACGGCAAGCAAACAGAGCTATCTTAATATTCCTAACATTATGGCGGCCGCAACCTCGACCGGAGTGGAAGCGATCCATCCCGGATACGGGTTTTTGGCGGAAAATGCCGATTTTGCCGAAATTTGCGAGGCGTGCGGCATTACCTTTATCGGACCGAGTGTGGAAGCGATTGAGAAAATGGGCGATAAAGCGGTTGCCAAGGATACGATGAAGAAAGCGAACGTACCGTGTGTTCCCGGTACGGACGGGCTGATCGGCGATGTGAAAGAAGCGTTGAAAGTTGCCGCGGAAATCGGATATCCGGTGATCGTGAAGGCGACTGCCGGCGGCGGCGGAAAAGGAATGCGGGTTGCCACCAACGCCGAAGAACTGGAAAAAGCGATTCAGATGGCGCAGGTGGAAGCGGAAACCGCATTCGGCAATGCCGGCGTCTATCTTGAGAAATTCGTGGAAGAGCCGCGTCACGTCGAAATCCAGGTGATGGCGGACAAGCACGGCAACGCCGTCTATGTGGGAGAACGGGATTGTTCGATTCAACGCAGGCATCAAAAATTGATCGAAGAAGCTCCGTCTCCCGCCTTATCGCCTGAATTGAGAAAGCGGATGGGCGAATCGGCCGTGGCGGCCGCGCGTGCCGTCAATTATTCGGGTGCGGGGACCGTCGAATTTCTTCTCGATAAACACGGGAACTACTATTTCATGGAGATGAACACCCGCATTCAGGTGGAGCATCCGGTCACCGAGATGATCTTCGGCATCGACCTGATCAAGGAACAGATCCGGGTGGCCGCCGGCGAAAAACTGTCGTTCCGGCAGGAAGATCTCGAGCTTAAAGGATGGGCCATCGAGTGCCGGATCAACGCGGAAGATCCGGACAAGAACTTTATGCCGTGCCCGGGAACCATCACGAAGTACCTGCCGCCCGGCGGGTTTGGTGTTCGTGTCGACTCGGCCGCATATACCGGGTATAAAGTGACTCCCTTTTACGATTCGATGATCGCCAAACTGATCGTATGGGCGCCGACCCGTTTGGAAGCGATCGCCCGCATGGAAAGGGCGTTGCAGGAGTTTCAGATTGAAGGGATCAAGACCACGATTCCTTTCCATTTGAAAGTGTTGCGCCATCCCAAATTCATCGAAGGGGATGTCAACACCAAGTTCCTTGAAACGTATCCGCTGTAAAAAACGCATCTGCAGCCAGCAGCCGGATTGCAAAACGCCTTCCTGCCGCGGCGCCGACCGGTTTTTGCGGGGGATTTCGCTAAAATTGTCATATTTTGCTCCCTTTGGTATACTATTTGTACTAATCGGACAAACAAGGGGGGGATTCGAGTGGCAATTGACAACTTGGAATTTGACGCGACGGAAATGGGTCAAATTCGCATAGCACCGGAAGTGATTGAAATTATTGCGGGACTTGCCGCGACGGAAGTGCGGGGAATCGCAGGGATGAGCGGCGGTGTCGTTGGCGGAATTGCCGAACTGCTCGGCAGAAAAAACCTTGGAAAAGGCGTTAAAGTCGAGGTTGGCGAAAAACAGTGCGCCGTCGATCTGTCTGTCGTCGCGGAGTTCGGTTTCAAAATCCAGGAAGTGGCGGCGGAAGTTCAAACGAACGTGAAGCGTGCGATTGAGAACATGACGGGTCTTGAAGTGGTGGAAGTAAACGTCCATGTGCTGGGTGTGACATTTAAACACGACGAGAAAGAAGAAGAGACTGCGGTGCAAACTTCCCGCGTCCGCTAAAATGCTCCCCCCTGAAGCTAGGCCTAGATTCCAGGGGGGTTTTATACAGAAAGGGGAGGGACAAGCTGTTGAGCGTTTTCGATCGAATTCTTCTCTTCTTGTTCAGCCTGGCGGTTCTATGCTTGGCGGTCCTGATCGGTGGCGAGGTTCTCGGCATGAATTGGATGGCCCGGCTGTTTGATGCGTATCCGTCCCAGCTGTTGGTCGGTGCTGCCGTATTGCTGCTGGTTTCATTGCGTTTTCTTCTGATTCGGAGCAGCGCTTCCAAAGAACCGCAGGCGATCATTCATAAGACCGAATACGGTGATGTGCGCATCTCTTTGCAGACGCTGGAGAGCCTTACGGACCGGGCTGCCCGTTTGGTCAGAGGGGTAAGCGATCTGAAAACGAAAGTGCGTCCCTCCGAAGTTGGCGTTCGCATCGCGATTCGCATCGCGGTCGACCCGGATTTGGACATCCCGCAGATTACTTCTTCCGTCCAGCAAAAAGTCAAAGATTACGTGGAAGCCACTGCCGGTGTCACTGTCCGGGACGTTGTCGTCTGCGTGAACGATGTGGCCAAAGTGCAGACAGGAAAAGTTTCCGCGCGGCCGAGGGTTGAATGATCGATGTGGAACAAAATTTTATTTTTCCTGCAAACCGCAAATTTGCGAATACTGGGGATGTTGGCGGGAGTTTTGCTGGGGCTTCTGTACCTGTTTGTCGGATTTTGGAAATCTCTGGTGTTTGCCGGGTTTATTTTGGCGGGATATTGGGTGGGCCGTTGGCTGGACAGCCAGGAAGACTGGCGGGATGTTGTCGACCGTTTGCTATCGAATAAATCACGTGACTAGGGCAGAGCATCGGTTGCCCTATTTCTTTCGGTGCGAAGTTTGGTTTTTGACGACGCGGAAAAGGAGGAACTTGCATGGGCCGCAGACAGGCTCGGGAAAGCGCTTTGCAGAGCCTTTTTCAAATTCATGTCGGACAAGTCTCGGTAACGCAGGCAATCGATCACGTTTTGGAAGAGAACGGGGAAATTTCCAATAAAGCATATTTGGAAAAACTGGTAAAGGGTACATACCATCATTTGCCGCAGATCGACCGGTTGATCAGGGAGTATTCCGTCGGGTGGGAATTGGACCGGATGCCGGCGGTGGATCTCACAATTTTGCGGATGGCTGTTTACGAACTTCTGTTTGAACCGGAAATTCCGGTAAAAGTGGTGATCAATGAAGCGGTGGAGCTGGCCAAGGGGTTTTCGACTGAAGACTCCGGCAAATTTGTCAACGGTGTTCTGGGAAAACTGATTCTTGACGTGGATCGGTTGAGAGGGTCCGTAAGCGAATGATTCTGGGGATCGACACGAGCAATTACACCACTTCCTTGTGTGTCATCGATTCGGAGGGGAACATCGTCCGGGAGCGGCGAAAATTGTTGCAAGTGGCAGCGGGTGAACGGGGGTTGCAGCAATCGGTGGCCATGTTCCAACATGTCAAAAATTTGCCCGAACTCGTCGAACAAATCGGGGATCTGCGTGATTTGCGGGCGATTTGTGTGTCTGTCCGCCCGCGTCCCGCCGATAATTCCTACATGCCGGTTTTTTTGGCGGGCGAGGGTCTGGCGAGAAGCCTTGCCGCCTCGCTGCAGATTCCACTCTACCGGACAAGCCATCAAGAAGGCCATATTGCGGCGGGGGAAGGCACGACCGGGCAGGTGCCCGGCGAAGAATTCCTTGCGGTTCACCTCTCGGGAGGCACGACAGATCTGCTGTATGTGAAACGCAGCGGGGCAGGCTACAAAATAGACACACTCGGCAGCTCCCGGGATTTGCACGCCGGACAATTTGTAGACAGGGTGGGAGTCGCCCTCGGACTGCCCTTTCCAGCCGGCCCGCATCTAGAACAATTGGCCCGTTCCGGCACGGGAAACGACCGGCAAATTCGCTTGCCGTCTCCGGTAAACGGGCTGAACTGGTCCTTTTCAGGCCCCGAAACGGCGGCAAGAAAACTGATTGAAGCCGGCGCAACCCCGGCTGCCGTCGCACGGGCGGTGGAGAACTGCATCGCGAAAGGGTTGGAAAAGGTATTGCTGCAAGCGATGGAAACCACGCAACTTCGCCGGATTTTGCTTGTCGGAGGAGTGGCGGCAAACCGGCACATCCGCCATCGTCTGCAGCATCGCTTGGAACATCCGGCAATAAAAGCGAAGTTGTTTTTTGCCGATCCCCACTATTCTACCGACAACGCCTTCGGAGTGGCACGCATCGGACTGTTGTCACATATTTGTCACAAAATCAACTGATTGGTAGTTTCCGCAAAATATAGTATAATGGTAGCGTACAGTGAATCGGTGTTTTATAGAGTGAAACTAAGAGGGGGAACTCAAGCATGTCAGAGACGCAAGGATTAAAAGTGGACGAAAAGGTGTACGACATCACGATTATCGGTGGGGGACCCGCGGGGCTGTTTTCCGCTTTTTATGCCGGTATCCGTGATATGTCCGTAAAGCTCATCGACAGCCTTCCGCAGTTGGGCGGGCAGCTGGCCGAGTTGTATCCGGAGAAGTACATATATGACGTTGCCGGTTTTCCGAAGGTGTACGCAAAAGACCTGATCAACAACCTGAAGGAGCAAATGGCGCCCTACAATCCGACGGTTTGCCTGAACGAACGCGTCGTCGGTCTCGAAAAGCAGCCGGACGGCATCTTCAAATTGACGTCCAACACCACGATTCACTATTCGCGGACGGTTTTGATCGCCGCCGGAATCGGGGCGTTCACCCCCCGCCGTTTGCCTGCGGCGAATGCGGAACAATTTGAGGGTAAAGGCATCCATTATTTCATCGACGATCTGTCGAAATTCAAAGGATTGAACTGTTTGGTTGTCGGTGGCGGGGATTCGGCGGTCGATTTTGCGCTGATGCTCGAAACGGTTGCCAACAAAGTGACTTTGATTCACCGCCGGGACGGATTCCGCGCTCATGAAGACAGTGTCCGGAAACTGTTTGCCTCATCCGTCGAGGTGAAGGTGTTCACCGAAATGAAAGCGGTTGAAGGAAGCGACAAGGTCGAAAAGGCTCTCCTGATTAACACCAAAGAAAAGACGGAAGAGGAAATCCAGGTTGACGCGATCATCGGCGCACTCGGTTTCTCCGCTTCGCTCGGACCGATTCTCGAGTGGGGCCTTGAGATTCAGGACAACGCAATCGTCGTCAACACCAAGGGAGAAACCAATATTCCGGGCGTGTATGCCGTAGGCGACATCGTGACTTACCCCGGTAAGATCAAATTGATCGCCACCGGCTTCGGGGAAGGGCCGACAGCGGTCAACAACGCCAAGCTTTACCTCGATCCGGAATCCAAGCTGCATCCGGGCCACAGTTCGTCCGGCTTCGGCAAGAAACATTAAGATATCGCCAATCCAATACGGGTAAAAGTCTGCGTCCGAAGCGGGCGTAGACTTTCCGCATTTTCAGGAGGGATTTGATCCATGTCGGCAAAAGTAATAAGCGGGAAGGAAATCGCCGCTCAAATTCGCGCCGAATTAAAGTCTGAGGTTGAAAAACTTGCCGCAAAAGGGATTCAACCGGGACTGGCCGTCATCCTGGTGGGGGATGACCCGGCATCTCACAGTTACGTGAAAGGAAAAGAAAAAGCTTCGATCGAATTGGGCTTTTATTCCGAAGTCCACCGTCTGGACGCCAATGTGTCGGAGCAGCAGGTTTTGGCCTTGATCGACAGATGCAACCGCGATCCGAAGATTCACGGGATTTTGGTGCAACTGCCGCTTCCCGGGCATATTTCGGAAAAAAAGGTGATCCAGGCCATCGATCCCGGCAAAGACGTCGACGGGTTCCACCCGCAAAACGTCGGCGGTATGCAGATCGGACTTCCCGCTTTTCTGCCCTGTACGCCGCATGGGGTCATTCAAATGCTGAAACGTTCGGATGTCGAAATCGCCGGCAAACATGCGGTAGTGATCGGCCGCTCCAATATTGTGGGCAAGCCGATGGCCCAACTGCTGCTTGCGGAGAATGCGACCGTGACCGTTTGCCATTCCCGTACCCGCGATCTTGCAGCGTTTACCAAGCAGGCTGACATTTTGGTCGCCGCTGTCGGACGCGCTGGCACGGTAAGCGCCGATATGGTAAAACCGGGCGCGGTCGTAATCGATGTCGGCGTCAACCGCGTGAACGGCAAATTGGTCGGAGACTGCAAGTTTGAGGAAGTCAGCCAAGTCGCCGGCATGATCACCCCGGTCCCCGGCGGCGTGGGGCCGATGACGATCACCATGTTGATGTATAATACAGTGGAATCGGCAAAACGTCGTTTTGAATCATGAGGGATGTATGGCGATCGCAAACGCAGCGGAAAATGTCATTCTTTCCGTAACCGAATTGACAAACGCAATCAAATATTTGCTGGAACGGGACCCTTTGTTGTCCGATTGCTGGGTGAGAGGTGAAATCTCGAATTTTACCCATCACTCCAGCGGTCATATGTATTTTACGCTGAAAGACGCCGGCAGCCGGATCAAAACGGTGATGTTCGCTTCCAGGAACCGGACGTTGAATTTTTTCCCGAAAGAGGGAATGAAAGTCCTGGTGCGCGGGTATGTGTCCGTCTACGAGCGGGACGGCCAGTACCAGTTGTATGCGGAAGAAATGCAGCCTGACGGGCTCGGCTCCCTGTATCTCGCGTTTCAGCAACTCAAGGAACGTTTGGAGAAGGAAGGGCTTTTTGCCGAGGAGCGCAAAAAGCCGCTGCCGAAGTTTCCGAAAGTGATCGGGATTGTCACATCGCCGACGGGTGCGGCCGTCAGGGATATCATTACGACGATCCGCAGGCGATACCCGGTTGCGGATGTGCTCCTGTTTCCCGTGCTCGTGCAGGGAAGCGAGGCTCCGCAAGCAATTGCGGACGCTATCAAGCGGTTGAACGAGTCGGCAGAACTCGGAATCGACGTTTTAATTGTCGGACGGGGCGGCGGTTCGCTGGAGGAACTCTGGGCGTTCAACGAAGAAATTGTGGCGCGGGCGATCTTTGCGTCCCGGATTCCGGTCATATCGGCCGTCGGCCATGAAACCGATTTTACCATCGCCGATTTTGTGGCGGATGTGCGGGCGGCGACGCCGACTGCCGCGGCAGAATTGGCGGTTCCCCATTTTGCCGAACTGATCCGCCATCTCGATTCAACACAGCAAAGATTGACGGTCGCTCTTGCAAACCGGGTGCGGGATCTGCGGAGGCACCTTGAGCGCGTCGAGCAGTCTCCCCTTTTTCTGCGCCCGACCGGTCGGATTCAACAATTGCGCCAGCAGGTTGACCATGTCGAAAGCGAACTCGAACTGGTCGTGACCAGACGGCTCGGATTTTGCAATAAACAGGTCGGCGATCTTATGCAGCGGCTTGCCCGAAAATCTCCCGTCGAACGCGTCATGCGGACGGAGGAACGGTTCGGTTTTGTCTTGCAAAAACTGCGGTCAGCGATGGTGCAAAAATTGGCGGCCGACGGCAACCGTTTGGACAGGATGCTTGACAAGCTTGACGCTTACAGCCCCCTGCAGGTGATGAGACGGGGGTATTCCCTAACTTACTCGCTGGAAAAAGGAAAGCGGTTGCTCCGGAGCATCAGGCAGGTGCAGCCGGGGGACCGGGTGCATGTCAGGCTGCAGGACGGATGGCTGGACTGCCAGGTGTGGGGCATGGAGGAGGAAACGAATCTTGACGAATAAAAAGAACGCGTTAAATACGGAACCAAAGCGGGAGTCCGGCGAGGGTCTTTCCTTTGAAGAGGCGCTTGTCGAACTGGAAAAGATCGTGCGGGAGCTGGAGGCGGGTGAAATCCCGCTGGAACAGGCGATCGCAAGTTTCCAGGAAGGCATGAGACTGGCGAAAATCTGCCGGGAAAAACTCGACCAGGCGGAGCAGAAAATCGAAATCCTGGTGGCGGAAGCGGCCGGGCTTAGCAAGAAGCCGTTTACACCGGAGGAATAGTCGCATGGTTTTTTCAATCCAACAATATTTGAAAAATTGCGCGGCGGAAGTGGAGGCGGCGCTTGACCGTCTGACTCCTCCGGCTAACGAATGTTCTCCCCCGATTTGTGAAGCGATGCGCTACAGTTTGTTTGCAGGCGGCAAGCGCATCCGGCCGGTTTTGACCCTGGCGACGGTCGAAACGCTTGGCGGCAGCCGGGAAGCCGCACTGCCGATTGCGTGCGCGGTGGAAATGATCCATACGTACTCCTTGATTCACGACGATTTGCCTGCGATGGACAATGACGATTTTCGCCGCGGCAAACCGACCAATCATAAAGTCTACGGGGATGCCATCGCGATTCTGGCGGGAGACGCGCTTTTGACCTATGCGTTTCAGGTGCTGTCGGAAGCCGAAATGCCGGGAAGGGAAAAAGAACAGTTGGCGATTATCCGGGAATTGGCGCGGGCCAGCGGAGTGCGCGGCATGATCGGCGGTCAGGTCGCCGATATTCAGTCGGAGGGAAAACCTGCGGACGAAGCCGCCTTGCTTCATATCCACCAGCGCAAAACCGGTGACTTGCTGGCCGCGTCCGTGAGAATCGGGGCGATTTTTGCGGGAGCGTCCGCTGTGGAACTCGATCTGTTGACCATTTATGCAGAAAAGCTGGGATTGGCCTTCCAAATTCAGGATGATATACTCGATGTGGTGGGAGACGAATCCAAATTGGGAAAATCGGTGGGTGCCGACGCAAATTTGGGCAAGCTGACGTTTCCCGGCGTGTATGGCCTCGACGGATCCCGCCAAATGCTCCGGGAATTGACGGTAGAGGCGGTGCAATCGTTGGAGCGACTTCCACACGATACGACGATTTTGCGGGCGATCGCGGATTATCTGCTAAAGCGGGAACATTAACGTGCAGGTTTCCGACCGGGCAATGCCGTCAAAAAAATTGACAAAAAACGGGTAAAAAGCGTTAAAAATATCGGCTGGACGGGATAGGGTCCGTTTCTTGACCGCCCTATATCCGGCTTTTCTTCTCCGTCGCTTGCGCCAACTTTGGTTGTCGCCGCAAGTTGTGGTATAATAAATGCAACATCGGTGGGTGGCGCAGTATTCTAGTCAATCCCCCTCTTCTGAAGGCGGGCCTAAAAATCCGTCAAAGGGCACATCGATGAAGTTCCTGGTGTTGGCTTGAAGCGCCCAGCTTTGGGTTGATACTGGGAGTTAAGGTTGTAGGGCGATCCGCAATGGCATGCGGGCGTTGACCCTGCTTCCGCGGAGGCCCATGTTTGTGGTTTGACGCTTTGGGGGTTCGGCCTTTGAAGCAAGGATTACAACATGGGGTATGAACCTGCATGGCGAGTGAAATGGAATCCGGAAAACACGACACTTGTGTGCAGCGTAGCCTGCCTTGAGTGATATGGAGGGATTGCAGGGTTCAGGCGAATTGTTTCGGCCAAAAACGATCCGCCGGTGCTGCATGAAATCCATGTTGCAAAAGAGGCTAGGAAGATGTGCGGGATTGTTGAGGAAAACTCCTAGACTGTCGCAAGCATGCGTGGCTTTTCGGGGATTATAGTGTGGTCTAAGTGGTAATCGAGTCCGGTGCATGGCAACATCACCGAGACGGGCATAAAGGGAAACCGCCGCCATGGCGACGTGGCGGTGCCTGTCTGGGAAAACCTACTCGACCTAAGCCACAGCGTTTACTCGGAAAGTTGCCACCCGTACATACTGTAGTATTGCGAACGGAGTGCATGAATATACAATGAAAAACGCGTGGAGTGACACGCTTCGGTGGGCGACGTTCATCTTTGGCGTCACTTTTTTTCTATCCGGCATTTTTAACACTTCCACAATTGTGCTTGACCGCGTGGCGTGGTGGGTGGGCGTGCTGGTCGTCGCCTGCATTGTTTTTGTCGGAATCGTTTTTGATATAATGGGACTGGCAGCAGCCGCCGCACGGGAGACTCCGTACCACGCGATGGCGGCTGAACGCGTTTATGGCGCGAAACAGGCGATTCAGATCGTGCGCAATGCGGAGAAGTTTTCAAACTTTTGCAATGACGTGGTCGGCGATATTGCGGGCGTTCTCAGCGGTGCCGCGACGGCGGCCGTTACCTCCCAGATTATAGCGGCAGGCAATATCACCGGATTTCGTGCCGAGGCGATCATTATCCTGGCGACGGCCCTTGTCGCCGCTCTGACTGTCGGCGGCAAGGCGTTGGGCAAAGCGTACGCCATCCGGAACGCCAACCGGATCATTTTTCGGGTCGGGCAATTCTTCAGTTGGCTGGACCGGAGGTTTCATATCCGATTGTTTACTGGAAACGATAAGAAAAAATCGCGAAAGCGAGGCGGTAAGCGTGCGGTTGGAAAACGTCAACAGCCCCGCTGATCTCAAAAATCTGAATGTGATAGAATTGGAAGAACTCGCGGAGGAAATCCGGCAGTTTTTGATTGAAAGTTTATCGGTCACCGGCGGCCATTTCGGTGCGAATCTCGGCGTTGTCGAACTGACGCTGGCGTTGCACAAAGTGTTTGACAGCCCGCGCGACAAACTGATCTGGGATGTCGGGCATCAGGCGTACGTCCACAAGATCCTTACCGGCAGGCGGCCTCTTTTTCCGACGTTGCGCAAATTTAAAGGGATGTCGGGATTTCCGAAAAGAGCCGAAAGCGAACACGACATGTTTGACGTAGGCCACTCGTCGACGTCGATCTCAGCCGCTGTAGGGTATGCGGTCGCCCGGGATCTGAAAAAAGAAAACCACCATGTGGTCGCCATTATCGGCGACGGTGCCATGACGGGCGGGATGGCGTTTGAGGCGATGAATCACGTCGGCCATATGGGAACCGACGTGATTGTCGTGCTGAACGACAACGAGATGTCGATCGATCCGAACGTCGGAGCGATGTCCAATTACTTGGCCAAGATTCGCACCGATTCGCATTACCAAAACGCGAAGGCGGAAATCCAGCATATCCTGTCCAAAATCCCCTCACTCGGCAGCAAAGTCGCCAAAGGGCTGGAACGGATCAAAGATTCTTTGAAGTATCTGATGGTTCCCGGTATGCTGTTTGAGGAATTCGGCTTTACGTATATGGGGCCGGTGGACGGGCACAGCATCCATCTCCTGTTGGAGATTCTCGAGCAGGCGAAGCAGACCAAAGGCCCCGTACTGGTGCATGTGGTGACCAAAAAAGGAAAGGGCTACGCGGCGGCGGAAAGCTCATACGACAGCGGACATTTCCTGAATCCGATCAAGATCGAAACGGGGGAACCGAAGGTCGTCAAGAACATTCCCACGTACAGTTCGGTATTTGGGAACACGATGATCAAACTTGCCGATCAGGACGAAAAGATTCTGGCGATAACGCCTGCGATGCCGTCGGGTTCGGGATTGCTCGAGTTTGCACAAAAATTTCCGAACCGGTTCTTTGATGTCGGAATTGCGGAGCAGCATGCGGCGACGCTGGCGGCGGGCCTCGCTTGCGGCGGCATGAAGCCGGTTCTCGCGATTTATTCGACGTTTCTGCAGCGTGCGTACGACCAGGTTATTCATGACATCTGCTTGCAGAATTTGCCCGTGACGATCGCGATCGATCGGGCGGGCCTTGTCGGGGCGGACGGCGAAACGCACCAGGGAGCCTTCGATCTTTCTTTCCTGCGGGCGATTCCCAACATCACGATCATGATGCCAAAGGACGAAAACGAATTGCAGCATATGTTATATACAGCCGTCCGGCAAAATGGACCGGTTGCCGTCCGTTACCCGCGCGGCGAAGCCCGGGGAGTCAAACTTGAAGAGCGGTTTCGCGAAATCCCGATCGGAAAATCGGAGATCCTGCGGGAAGGTTCTTCGCAAGTGGCAATTCTGGCGCTCGGTCCGATGGTGGATCTCGCGAATAAAGCGGCCGACCTGCTTGAACAGGAAGGCATGTATCCGATGGTGGTCAACATGCGGTTTGTCAAACCGCTTGACAGCGAACTCCTGATGGATCTCGCGCTGCGCGGGTACAGGCTGATTACCGTGGAAGAAGCGGCGGTTGCCGGCGGTATGGGGTCGGCGATCCTCGAATTTTATGCCGCGAACATGATTTCCGGCGTTGAAGTGTTTCCGATCGGATTGCCGGATCGTTTTATCGAACACGGGACTGTCAAGCAACTGCTTGATTCGGTGGGAATAACGGCGGAACGGATTGTGGAGCAGGCGAAACGTCTGGCTCCCAAGAAACGTCAGCGTGCGTAACGTAAAGATTCATCGACCGGAAATCGGCTGGCAACCCGGCTTTGGACGGTTGTTGCAAGCTTTTCCGGATTTTTTGTTGGTCTCTATTTTTGTGGCGAGGTTCAACATTGTGGCGGGAGAAAACTTTCTGTTTGAAGGAGCGGTTATGAGCGAAAAAGAGCGACTGGACGTTTTGCTGACGGAGAAAGGGTTTTATCCGTCAAGGGAAAAAGCGAAAGCGGCGATTATGGCCGGGCTGGTGTTTGTGGACGGGGAGCGTGTCGACAAAGCCGGAACCAAGATCAAAACAACCGCCCGCATTGAGGTGAAGGGGGACCCGCACCCTTACGTATCAAGGGGTGGACTAAAGCTTGAGAAGGCGTTGCATACTTTTAACGTGTCGCTTGCAGGAAAGGTGGTCATCGACATCGGCGCTTCGACCGGCGGGTTTACCGATTGCGCACTGCAGTACGGCGCGAGACTCGTTTATGCGGTTGATGTGGGATACGGACAACTCGCCTGGCAACTGCGCCAGGATCCCAGGGTTGTCGTGATGGAACGGACGAATTTTCGCCGGTTGAAACCGGAAGACCTGACAGCCGGCCGACCCGATACTGCAGTGATGGACGTTTCTTTCATATCGGTCCGGCTGCTCTTTCCCGTGATCAAAAATGTGCTGGCGCCGGGCGGTACCCTGATCGCCTTGATCAAGCCGCAATTTGAGGCGGGGCGGGACAAAGTGGGAAAAAACGGGATCGTAAGGGATCCGGAAGCTCACCGGGAAGTCCTGCTGCAGACGCTCAAGTCTGCCATGGCGGAAGGATTCCGGGTACGCGGCTTGACCTTTTCCCCCATCACCGGCGGCGATGGAAATATCGAATTTTTGGTCCATTTGACCGCAGGGGACCAACCGGAGCGGGCTGGGAATCCGCCGCAAGAGGAGCCGCTCGTTGAAACCATCGATCTCACCGTTCAAGCCGCACATCAATCGCTTAAGTCAAGTGCGCCCACTTGATTGGAGGAATTTCCCGCAGTTTCGCGAATACATTTCAATGACGCAAGAAGCAGGAGGGACGGGGGTTGATGAAACGGATCGGGATAGCCGTCAACCGGAGCAAACCAAGTGCCGTACAAGTGACCGGGCAATTGATCGATCTGCTCGAGGCGAAAGCGGCAACCGTTCTGGTCGACAGCGGCGTCGCCAGACAAATCGGCCGCACCGACATCGCTGCGGATGTGAGTCAGTTTCCCGGTAAGGTCGATTTGGTTTTTGTCCTTGGCGGGGACGGAACCCTATTGGGAGTCGCCCGGCAGTTAGCCGTTTATGATCTGCCGATTCTGGGGATTAATTTGGGCCATCTGGGATTTTTGTCGGAGGCGGAACCGGAAGATCTTCCGAGCGCCGTGGACCGTGTTTTGCGCGGCGACTATCATTTGGAAAAGCGGATGATGATCGAAGCTTCCATTCTCCGAAACGGGGAAGTCATACATAGAAATATCGCGTTAAACGACGTCGGCATTGCAAAAGGTTCTTTTGGAAGAATGGTTACCCTGGCGGTCTATGTGGACGACATGTATGTCGACAAATATTCGGGAGACGGCTTGATCGTTTCAACCCCGACAGGCTCAACGGCTTACTCGTTGTCCTGCGGCGGGCCGATTGTCAGTCCGCACATCAACGTGATTGTCGTGACTCCGATTTGCCCTCATACGTTAAATTCGCGCCCGTTTATCGTCCAGAAAGACCAAGCGGTACGAGTCGAAGTGTCGGCAACCCACAATGACATCGGTGTTACGATTGACGGTCAGGTGGGATACAAAGTCGAGGTGAACGACACCATCCTGATCCGTAAATCCCCGCATTACACCACTTTGATCAAATGGAAAGAGCGGGGATTCTTTGACGTATTGCGCCAGAAACTGCATGATCCGGACTGACGGGCTGCAGAGAGGGATGAAGTGAACATGAAAGGTCAACGATTGTTAAAGATTCGGGAATTGATCTCCACCCGCGATATTGAGACGCAGGAGGAATTGGTGGAGAGTCTGAGGGCTCTCGGCTATCAGGTGACCCAGGCGACCGTCTCGAGAGACATCAAAGAACTGCAGCTTGTGAAGATCCCCACTCCGGATGGACGGTACAAGTATTCGCTGCCTGCCGAACCGTCTTACAACCCGGAAGCCAAACTGCGGAGATTCCTGGCGGACAGTTTTGTCTCGATTGACCGGGCGGAAAATTTGATCGTCATGAAAACGTTACCTGGCAATGCGAATGCGGTTGCCGCGCTGATCGACGCTCTCGATTGGGACGCTATTCTCGGAACCATCAGCGGGGATGACACGATTTTGATCGTTTGTCGGGATCGGGAGCGGACGCCGGAATTGGTCGACCGGTTCCTGGAATTCCTATAGGGTGCATTCCGTTGATTGCGAACATTTGTTTTCTTTGATAGTCTGGTAACAGCAAAACGTGGTAAAGGCTCCAGAAATCCGAACAACGAGCCGATCCGGCAAGGGGACTGCAAAGAAGGGGGATCGTATGTTACAGGAACTTTACATCCGTAACTTTGCCTTGATTGATGAGGTCCGTTTAATCCTTGGGACCGGTCTTAACGTGTTGACGGGAGAAACTGGTGCCGGAAAATCAATCCTGATCGATGCCTTGGGATTGGTGCTCGGTGGACGAGCTTCTGCGGAGATGGTCCGACAAGGATGCGACAAAGCGATTGTAGAGGCGCTTTTTGTTGTCCGGCAGGAAGGGCGGTTTGCCCGGTTGTTGCAGGAACTTGGCATCGAATGGGAAGACAATACCCTTGTCATTGTACGGGAAGTCGGCTCCTCCGGGAAGACGGTTTGCCGTGTCAATGGCCGTATCGTAACCGTCCAGAGCCTGCGCCAGCTTGGGGCCAATTTGGTCGATCTTGCCGGACAGCACGAACACCAATCCCTGCTGCGTACGGAAGAACATCTTGCGATGCTCGACCTGTTTGGCGGTGAGGATCTGCAGCTTCTCCGACAACGAACCGCCGCCGCGCACGAACGTTACTGCGCTGCGAAGAAAGCTTTGGAACAGGCGGCAATCGGCGAGCAGGAAAGGGTTCAGCGGATGGACATGCTGCGCTTTCAACTGGAAGAAATACAGGTTCTCGGGTTAAAACCGGGCGATGAAGAACAGCTTGAAGAGGAAAGGCGCAAGCTCTCCCACGCCGAGAAGCTGGCCGCAACGACCGCCAACGCGTACGACAGCTTGTATCAGGGGGGAGTCCGACAGTCTTCGATTGTTGAAAGCCTCCACAAAATCGGCACCGATCTGGAATATCTGCTGCGTTACGATTCCGGCTTGCAGTCCGTTGTGGAACTGGTCAAATCTTCCGTCTACCAGTTGGAAGAGGCGGCGCACGAATTGCGTTCCTACCGCGATTCGATCGAATTCAATCCCGACAAACTGCAAGCGTTGGAAGACAAATTGGCCGTTTTGAACCGCTTGCGGCGCAAATACGGCGAATCTGTCGCGGAAATCCTCGCTTATGGGGAACGGATCGCGCGGGAGCTTGAGGATTTGGAACATCATGAAGAGAATTTGGAGCGCCTGCAAAAAGAAGCGGAACAACTGGAAAGACAGCTGGCGGAACTTGTGGTGCAGCTTTCCGGGAAGCGTAAGGCCGTTGCTGCGAAGTTCTCAAAGCTGATTGCGGCGGAATTGGCATCTTTAATGATGCCGCGTACGCAATTTCAGATCGATTTTCAGTTGGAACCGGATGAGAAAGGAATTCGGGTGAATGAGCAAAAGGTTCGGGTCAACGAGACCGGAATCGACCGGGTTGAGTTTCTGTTTTCACCGAATCCCGGTGAGCCTTTGCGGCCGTTGGCCAAAATCGCGTCGGGCGGCGAACTTTCCCGCACGCTGCTCGCTTTCAAAACGATTTTGTCAAACGATGGACTGGAAACGCTGGTTTTTGACGAAATTGACACGGGAATCTCCGGGCGAGCGGCACAAGCGGTAGCGGAAAAAATGTCGCGGGTTGCTTTGACCCATCAGGTGATTTGCGTGACGCATCTTCCGCAAGTCGCTTGCATGGCGGACCGGCACCATGTCATCGTCAAACAACAGCAGTCCGGGCGTTCGCAAACGGTGGTTTTGGAATTAAACGATGCAGAACGGGTGGAAGAGTTGGCCCGTATGCTGTCAGGGGCGGAACTGACGGATACCACCCGCAAACATGCGGAAGAAATGCTTCTGCAGGCACGCGCGTTAAAAAATAAAGCTTCTTGACCAAACAGCATTGGGAAGGAAAACTTTGCCGGGGGATGGCAAACGGCCGTGGGCTGCGTTTGCCGGTTCTGCCCGGCTTTTCTTTTTGCAGAAAACCGGTTTGCACGGCATAAAAGCCTGCCGGAAAGGCAATTTTATATACACATACCTAAAAAAAGTTGGCGTTTTACCAAAGGAAGACGGGAGGTGTGACGGATTTGGCCAGGTTGATTGCAAAAAAAATTACCGGACTTATCCTTGCGAGTCTTGCCGTTGCGCTGTTCAGTTCGACTCCGGTGCACGAATGGGCCACCACGCCCCGGCAGATTCGGGTATTGGAGGGCCACAGCGCATTGTTGAAACTGGGTCTTCCGGTCAGTGCAACCGTAACATCTTCCGATTCTCATGTGGCAACCGTAAGAGGGGCGCAATCCGAATCCGGAACCTCGTTCAATTTAAAACAACCGATTCAAATCGATTCGGTTACGCAGGGCGATGCGAATGTCGAAGTCAAACTGTTCGGCATCCTGCCTTTGAAATCGGTTCACGTCAGTGTCGTGCCGGATGTCAAAGTGATCCCCGGCGGCCAGTCGATCGGTGTCAAGATCAAGTCAGCCGGCATCATGGTTGTGGGCTACAATTTGGTGAAGAACGCACACGGCTCCTTTTCTCCCGCGGAAGCCGCCCATATCAAAATCGGCGACGTGATTACCGCCATTGACGGACGAACGGTTCAGAACACGGAACAGGCGGCAGCGTTGATCAACAAAGCGGGAAAAGAAAAACGCGATCTGGAAATCACGGTCTTGCGTTCCAAAACACAAATGAAACTTCGGGTCACTCCGGGATGGGACAAAGAGACCGAATCCTACCGCATCGGTTTGTACATTCGCGATTCGGCGGCGGGTGTCGGAACCCTGACTTTTTACGCGCCCCAACACAGTGTGTTTGGAGCCTTGGGCCATGTCATTTCTGACATGGATACCGGGCAGCCGATCACGGTCAAAGAGGGGCGTGTGCTCCATTCCAGCGTCACCTCCATTGACAAGGGCGAGAGCGGCCAACCGGGTGAAAAGCGAGGCACCATGATCGACGAGGACAATGTGCTGGGGACTATCACCAAAAACTCGGATTTCGGGGTTTACGGCAGAATGACAAAATTGCCGGATTACGGCAAAATCAACGAACTGGTACCGATCGCGTTGGCGGAACAGGTACAGGAAGGACCTGCGAAGATCCTCACCGTTGTGGACGGCCAGAGAGTTGAAGAATATTCGATCGAGATCGTCAATGTGCTGCGCCAAAAATATCCCGCAACCAAAAGCATGGTCATCAAGATCACGGATCCGCGCCTGATTGAAAAAACGGGCGGCATCATACAAGGCATGAGTGGAAGTCCGATTTTGCAGGACGGGAAACTGGTCGGAGCCGTAACGCATGTTTTTGTCAACGATCCCACCCAGGGGTACGGCGTCTTCATTGAATGGATGCTAAATGAAGCGGGTATCCGAACGAAACCCGCCAAAGAAGCGTCATGAAGCACTCGGAAACGGGTGTTTTTCTTTTTGGGTCTTTTGTCCTAAATTTTATAAGAATATTCGACAGGATCGATCATAAAAATCCAGCAAGAACGTAAGAAAACTCGAAATGGGTGGCTGATGTCGAAAAATATATGACGAAATTTGTCAGAATATTTTATTGGGTGTTTGGAAGGATTAGGCATCGTTTTGTCGAATCATATTTTCTGTGGAAAGAACGGTCGAAGGGGGACCCAGAGTGAGTCAAATCAAAGTATTGGTAGCAGATGACAATCGCGAATTTGCGGAACTTCTCAGGGAGTTTATTTCTGAGCAGCGAGACATGGAAGTCGTAGGAATTGCTTACAACGGGAATGAAGTGTTGGATATGATTGAAAACCACACTCCAGATGTTGTAATCCTGGACATCATTATGCCTGTCCTCGATGGAATCGGTGTATTGGAGAACATACGGACGTTGAATCTGAAGCCGGAGCCGAAAGTGATCATGCTTACGGCGTTCGGCCAGGAGACGATTACAAAGCGTGCGTTGGAATTGGGAGCATCCTACTACATTTTGAAACCATTTGACATGGATATCTTGATCAACCGCATCCGTCAGGTGGTGCGTGTCCCCAGCGGTTCCAAACAAGTGCCGGTAATGACCCGCGGCAAGAATGTCGATGCGTCGATCACCAACATCATTCATGAGATCGGAGTTCCCGCTCACATCAAGGGGTACCATTATCTGCGGGAAGCGATCAACATGGTGTACAAGGATGTGGAGATTCTCGGCTCCATCACAAAAATTTTGTACCCGAAAATTGCCGACAAATACAACACCACTCCGAGCCGCGTCGAGCGGGCCATCCGGCATGCAATTGAAGTCGCTTGGGGACGGGGCAACGTCGATGCGATCCGTTCCGTCTTCGGCTACACCGTCAATGTCGGCAAAGCCAAACCCACCAATAGCGAATTTATCGCGATGGTGGCTGACAAATTACGGATTGAGGCGAAGATTAGCTAACATCTGATCCAATCATCTTATGGACAAGGCGAAAAACATCCCGTATCACTATACAAAGTGATACGGGATACCTGCTTTTTTATGTTCAGAAATGGAGCCTGAAAAACGCTAATTAACAGCCCTGTAAGGTTCAGAAAAATGACGGAATTGCGTTTAAACGCACCGACCGTCCGAATTTAGCTGCTTTGCGATTGCAGTGCGAGCGTCGGAACACCCCGCAGTATATCTTTGACAGGGCAGACCCGTTCGACATGTTCGATCAGAGCTTGGATACGCTCCGGGTGGGAAGACGAGTCAATGTCGATCCGATACCGAATCTCTTGGAACCCGGGACGAACGTTGGGATCTTTCTCCAAAAATCCGTTGGGATCGAGGTCTCCCTCCACGTATACTTTTGACCCTAGCAATTCCACTCCATGCTTTTTCGCGAAACTGGAAATGAGGACGTTGAGGCATCCGCCGAGAGCGGCCAATACAAGTTCTACCGGGTTTGGTCCTTGGTCCGTGCCGCCTAAGGAAGGGGGTTCGTCAATAATAATCTGCTTGCCGTTTATGTGAGCTACAGAGCGAACGCTTTCACCGGACCAAACAACATTTGAAGTAAAGGTTAATTTTGGCATTCCAACTACCTCCTCATAGTTTGAATATTGAATGGTGATGAGAGTAGATTAAACTCTATATTCCTATTTGTCAACTAGGAATTTGGTGTTTGGAATTTGGTGTTGCATCAAAATACATTCTCGGAAATTGAGTTATGTATCATTCTGAAGTGACCCGACTGGAGTTGATTATTTTCGGCGTTTGGTACATCATAGAAAACGGATGGTTGGCAACCCCTGTTCATCTGAGGCGATGCGAATGAAAAGGGGTGTTTGTTCACTTGAGAGGGGTACATACCATGAAAGAGTTGCAATCCATGAATCGTGTCCTGCTGGGACCGGGGCCCAGCAACGTGCATCCGGATGTCCTGAAAGCGATGGCGACACCACTTGTCGGACATCTGGACCCTTATTTTTTTGAAATCATGAACAGTACCCGCGAGATGTTGCGAACGGTGTTTGGCACCAGGAATGAATTGACGATTCCGATGTCGGGTACGGGTAGCGCCGGTATGGAGACCGTATTCGTCAATCTGATTGAACCCGGCGACACGGTGCTGATTTGCGTAAACGGCGTATTCGGGGAACGCATGAAGGATGTTGCCGAACGCTGCGGAGCAACGGTTATCGAGGTGAAGGCGCCTTGGGGGCAGCCGGTTGAACCGGATGAAGTCCGCGGAGCGCTGGAAAAAGTCAAAAAGGTGAAACTGGCGGCGATCGTGCAGGCGGAAACTTCGACCGGAGTCCGCCAGCCTCTGCGGGAGATCGGGGAGATCGTCCATGCGTTCGATGCGCTGTATGTTGTCGATTCCGTGACCGCGCTTGGCGGAATCCCGGTACAGGTGGATGAAACGGGAATCGATGCGTGTTACAGCGGAACGCAAAAATGCCTGAGCGCACCTCCCGGTTTGTCCCCCGTAACGCTGAGCGAGGCGGCCGTTAACGTTGTCCGGAACCGGAAAACCAAGGTGCAGAGTTGGTATCTCGATTTGGGAATGATTGCTAATTACTGGGGTGAAGAACGGTTTTACCACCATACGGCTCCGATCAGCATGATTTTCGCTTTGCATGAAGCGCTTCGCATTTTGCTGCAGGAAGGGTTGGACAACGCTTTTGCGCGGCACGAAAGGAACGGCAGACTCCTGCAGGAAGAATTGCGGAAAGCGGGATTTGAACTGTTTGCGGCGGGAGGGTACCGCCTGCCTCAACTGACATCGTTCCGGTTGCCGAAAGGGGCAAACGATACGGAGTTGCGCCATCGCCTGCTGGCAGATTACGGGATCGAGGTGGGAGGCGGTTTGGGCCCCCTGAAGGGACAGATTTGGCGGGTCGGACTGATGGGGCATTCCAGTACGCTCTCCAATGTGCGCCTGTTTGTGAGCGCTTTACAGGATATTTTCGGCAAGTGACGGGGCTGTCAACAGCCTCTTTTTCATGTTTTTGTCATATTTAGGGGCGGAAAGGGGCTAGGCGAGGCAGAGCAAAACTTGTTAGAATAAAAATGTGAAAAGAATCACAAAGTTGCAGGTTGCATAAACCTGACACATCCCGTCAACGGAAAAAGGAGAGGGAGTCATATGCTCATCCATGTCGATTATGAACAGTTTGCTTCCAAATTGCTGACCGACCGGGAAAGAGAGGTGCTGGAGGGGCTGGACATCCGCCTGTGTGTCGATAAAGAATGGGGCACCATCCACCACGAAGTGTGCGCGGATAAAGTGCATACCGTTGAGGAAATCAAAGAAGAGGACAAAGTACTCGACAAATTTATCAACCTGTTGCACAAAGAGATGAAATTATATGTATAATTTTAAAAAGCCCGCCCCGGTTTGAGGTGTGCGGGCTTTTACATGTTGTTCCTTATTTCCAAATAGACGTTCAGCGGCACGATGCGATATCCTTCCCGCTGCAAATCGTCCAGAATCAAAGGCAGCGAACGCACGGTCAACGTTCGGTCCAGTTCTCCGTCGTGCGCCAACAAGATCCCCCCGTTGCGCTCCCGGATCAGTTTCATCACCCTGTCTCTCACCGCTTCCGGGGTATTCGTGTTCCGGTTTTCCACGCAAACGTTCCAGAGAACCGTTTCCTTGCCCATTTGTTCCACGGTGTCCCTGATTGCGGAACTCATTTGACCGCGTGGCGGACGGAAGTAATTGGTCACGGGCGCAGCCGGACCCAATATGCTTCTTACCGCTGCGTCGGCGCCGGACAGTTCCGCAGATACTTGCTCCTTGTTCAATTCTTCGAGATGCGGATGGGTGAATGTGTGGTTTGCCACAAGATGACCCTGTTTTGCGATTTCACGAACCAACTCGGGATGTTGGAGCGCATGCTCGCCGACAATGAAGAAGGTGGCGGTTAAATGACGTTTGGCGAGAAGTTTTAAAATTTCAGGCGTAAACCGGGGATCCGGACCGTCGTCAAACGTCAAGGTCACCGTTTTATCCGGCACCCGGGCGAGAACCGATTGTTCATGCGGAACCCTTTGCGTCACGAAAAAAGAGCACCACTGCCAGCGACACAGCCGCAACCAGCCAGTGTTTTACGGTGATTCCCGTCACGGCGATTCCCCTCTCTTTTTGACCTTGATCGATAAATCCACTTTAAAGTTTACCTCGCATTTCGAGCAAGCTGCAAAATTTGGCAGAAAAAAACTTGCCTCCGAACAGGCAAGTTTTGCAAAGACCGGTCTGGTCATCAGTTATCTGCGTTTCTTTTTTTGTAGAAACCATAGAGAATATAGGCTGCCGTCAAGAGGATGGCTGCAGCGACCGCAGGCTGCACATAGGGTTTTGCGATTTCATTGATCTGTTTCCAGTTGCTGCCGAGCTGATGCCCCAAATAAAGAAAGAAGATGGACCACGGAATGATGGCCAGCGTCGTGTATGTCACAAATTTCAAAAACGACATTTTTGCGATTCCCGCCGGTATCGAAATCGCATGCCGGACGACGGGGATGAAACGGGCTGTGAAGATGACGCCCGTGCCGTATTTGTTGAACCAATTTTCCGCAATGTCGAGATGTTTTTTATGGATCAAGATATATTTCCCGTACTTTTCCAAAAAAGGTCGTCCGCCATAATAGCCCATCCAGTACAGAAACAGTTGGGCGAGCACTCCGCCGACGGTACCGGCGATAACGGCTCCAGCAAAACCGATTTTTCCAAGCGAGACCAGATATCCGCCGTAAGCCAAAACGATTTCGCTGGGGACCACTTCGACCATCAGCCCGATCGCGATTCCGAGATAGCCGAGGTCCGTAAGCGTCGTCAAAACAGCATAAACAAATTCTTTCATGGCTCTCCTTCTTTCCTATGACCTAAATCATAATATTATCAACCCTTGCAATAATTGGCAAGAGGCAATTGCCGTTTTACTGGTTCCCGGCTGCAGATACTAATTATGGTCGCGGTTCTGCCGCATTGTGCAAAATGCCTGAACAGCGAAGGAAGGCGGCAGACGATTTTGCGTGAAGTGGCAGTGGCGTTAAGAGTGGGTGTCGCGCGTTTGGCAAACGGGGTGTGCCTGATCGTCCGGGCGTAGAGAGGCAAGCGTCCCCGATTTTCCGCCGTGCCTAAAAAAGCATTTTGGTGTATACTGTAAATAAGGGTGAATAACTGAATGGAGGAATCGGGGTGCTGAACAATTCTATGGCTGAGCTTGGGTGTGAACGGCCTGAAGTCATTCTTAAGCTCGACCGGAATCAGATTCCCGCCGGAGGAGCGCTTACAGGCAGTTTTTTGTTTTGGCGGGAGAGCATGGAGCGCACTGACAATACCATTGAGGTTGATTTTGTACTGCGAGCCCAACTGGATGATGAGGTTATTGAACAAAAAATAGACGAATTTCAAACGGACCCGCTCGTGATTTCGGAAGATACCCAAATCGCGGAGTTTCCTTTCACGTATCGTTTGCCGAAATGGCTCCCTGTATCCACCCATGCGATCCGGTATTATTTGAAACCGCGGCTTGCGTCCGCTTACGAATCGACGCCTTGTGGGGAAGAGTATGCGGGGATGCAGGCGATCATCGTTCAGCCGAACGAGGACCAGACGCGTTTGATCAAGGCGATTACCGATTTGGGGTTTCAGGAAAAACTGGATTCCCGTTTCTGGGACGGAAAGCATCAGGAGTTTGATTTTGTCGCGAGTAAAGGGGGAAACACCGGAATTCGGGAACTGAGCGTACAGTTTCAGCCGAATCACGACACCGTGCAGATTCAATTTCATGTCGACCGGCGGGAACCGGCAAGCTTTGTCATTGCAAAAGACCAGGATCTTGCAGCTTCTCTCAGGAAAGCGTTACGGTTGGAGTAACTTGCGGATCGGAAGCAAAGGGAAGGCCTCGTATCCAGGTCTTCCCCTTTAATTTTTGTTCCATTCCCTTGCGAAGATTCCCGGAGTTCCACCGGTGTGCCAGAAAAGCACCCGGTCCGACGGCTGCAGGACTCGGTTTTTTGCGTAATCGAGCAGACCGGCCATCGTCTTGCCGGTATACACAGGGTCAAGGAAGACTCCTTCCGTTTTCGCCAGCAACTCAATTGCCAGCAAGCATTCCGGCGTCGGTATCGCGTAACCTTTCCCGAGATAGCGGTCGTCGATCCGGACGGAACCGCAAGTCTCGGTACCAATCATGAGATCCGCCGGGAGCGCCGGGGCCACCAGCTTCTGCGCAGCCGCGAGACAGGCCGCAACCCGTTCGGTGCTGTCGGTTTCGTGGAGCCATGCACTGATTCCGACGATTTTCTCCTGTGGGCTGCCGCCGGTGGCATGCAGTTTTTGCCCTAACAGCAGACCTGCGTGGGTGCCGCCGGACCCGGTTGTCACAAAAATCCAGTCAAACATCAGACCTTGGGTCTTGGCTTGCCGGACGTATTCCCCATACGCATCGACGTAACCCAGCGTTCCCAAGCCGTTGGAACCGCCAACGGGGATCAAATACGGGTTGCGTCCTTGTTGCTGTAGTTCTTCAAAGGTTTTGTCGAGGGCCGCAGCCTGCTCCCGCGGCGTATAGCAACCGCTGAAAACCAGTCGGGCGCCAAGCAGCTCATCCATCAGCAGATTTCCTTTGCGGGTACCCGGATCTTTGCCCGCAAACACCAGAACCGGCTCCAACCCCAACCGTACCGCCAGCGCCGCTGTCGCACGCGCATGATTCGATTGAGGCCCCCCGGTTGTGACAACGCAGTCAGCCCCTTTTTCGACAGCGTCAGCCAACAGGAATTCGAGCTTGCGGATCTTGTTGCCGCCGGTTGCGATGCATCCCGTCATATCGTCGCGTTTGATCCACACTTCCAGGCCGATCGTTTCGGAAAACCTCGCAAGTTTCTGCAAGGGAGTGGGCGTCACAGCCAAAGAAAGACGATTGGGGAATGGCGGATGCGGCATAAAGATCCCTCCCGAAGATTCAATTGCCCTTTACGTTTCATAATAGATGCGAATCGTTTCATGGAGGCGAATTGTGAAAAAACCCTGTGCCTCGAAGGGACAGGGGTGTGGTTGCCTCAGGTCTTATGTTATTACTTGAGGGTTTTCAGATATTTGGCGATTTCCGCTTCCTTGCCGGGGGCGAGCCCTTTCGGCATAGCGTTTCGTCCATTCTTCAGAACGTCGATGATCTGCTCCTCGCTGAGCGCGGTTCCGACCAGTTTCGGACCTACTCCGCCTTTCAGATCCGCACCGTGGCAGGCAGCGCAGTTGTTTTTGACAAACCCTTGAATGTCCCCGCCGGCAGCTTCCTTTGCTTCGCCGGGTTTGGCGGCGGCTTCCTGGGAATTGTGATTAAGACCGTACAGAATGACTCCGATCCCGAAGAGGATACCCAGTGTGGCAGGCACCGCAGCAACGAGAAGACCTTTCAGCGTTTTCATGTCTGGTTTCAACCTCCCTTTCTGCTTCTCTTATCCTATCACAAATCGGAAAAGAGTGAAACTGGCTTTGGACTAACAGCTTTTTCCCGCGCCTCGTTTTAGTGTACAATAATCATAGAAATCGGAAAATGGAACATTTTGTGACAAAATTAAGGAGAGGATTGAACTTGAAACTGCAGGGCAAAGTCGCGGTCATCACGGCCGCCAGCAAAGGATTGGGCAAAGGAATTGCGCTTCGTTTCGCACAGGAAGGCGCCAAGCTGCTGATCGCAAGCCGCAAGGAAGCCAATATTCAAGCGACCGCGGAGGAGATCCGCAAGGCGACGGGCGCGGATGTCACCGCGCTTGCTGTTGACGTCTCACAAAAAGCCGATGTTGACAAACTGCTGGATACTGTGCAAACCGTATACGGCACGGTCGACATTCTGGTAAACAACGCAGGCGGACCGCCGGCGGGCACGTTCCTCGACTTTGACGACGACGCATGGCAAAAAGCGTTCGAACTGAACCTGATGAGCGTGGTCCGCGTTACGAGGGGACTCGTTCCGCTGATGATGAACAAGAGAAGCGGCAGAATCATCAATATTACGTCGGCGGGCGTCAAACAGCCAATCCCCAATTTGATCCTGTCCAACGCGATCCGGGCTGCGGTCAACGGTTTGACCAAGACTTTGTCGCAGGAATTGGCCCCGTACGGGATTTTGGTCAACAATCTGGCGCCCGGCCGGATCGATACGGACCGGGTGCGGGAATTGGATCAAATCGCAGCCGAAAAAATGGGCATTTCCGCCGAACAGGCCAAGGAGAACTGGACGAAGCAGATTCCGCTCGGCCGCTACGGAACAGTCAACGAATTTGCCAATGTGGCGTTGTTCTTGGCGTCTGACGAAGCGAGCTACATCACCGGTCAGATCTATGTGGTCGATGGCGGATTGGTGAAGGGATATTAAACTGGCGTACTTCTTGCCCCGAAATTCTCATACAGTAAGTAACAAGCGGATACCGGCGGTCATGTGCGGCATACGCATACGGCACGCGCGATCCGTCTGTTTGGAATCTTTGGGGCCCCGCCGAAGTGCACGGTGATGTTTGGGAACTTTTGTAATTCCGGCGGAGGATCACGAGGGGTGACTCCATGAATCAGAATACGCTTACCTTCACGTATGCCAAGAACCCGGGCAAAAAAACCGCTTTCGAACCCCCGCCCTTCCGTTTCCACACTCCCGTGAAGATGCCGCAAGAAACCGGTGCGTTTCCATCGGAATGGATCACCCTTCCGGAGCGCGACTACGAAGAAGCGCTCTGGGAGCTGGACAAATTGGTCGGGCTGACGCCGGTCAAGACGACGATTCACGAGTTGGCGCATTATGCGGCCGTTCAGCAGTTCCGCAAAAAGCAGGGGTTTAAAACTCCGGCAATGACCATGCACATGGCCTTTCTCGGCAACCCGGGAACCGGCAAGACCACGGTGGCGCGACTGCTTGTCAAGCTGTTTCACCGGATCGGAATCCTCAAAGAGGAAAAATTCCTTGAGGTGAGCCGGGTCAACCTTGTGGGGAATTATGTCGGCCATACGGCGAAGGACACGATGTCCGTGCTGCAGGAAGCGAAAGGCGGGATTTTGTTTATTGACGAAGCCTACACACTGGTCCGGGACAATCCCAACGATTTCGGGATGGAAGCGGTGGAAACGCTGCTAAAATACATGGAAGACCATCGCGATGAAATCATCGTCATCTTTGCGGGATACCGGGATCCGATGCTAAAGTTTCTCGGCAGCAATCCGGGACTGGCTTCGCGGATACCGTACCAGCTTCATTTTCCCGATTACACGATGACGGAGTTGCAGGAGATCACAAAATATATCGCCGGAGAATATGATTATGAAGTGTCCCCATCGTACGAGAAAGCGCTTTTGAACTTGTGTTTTCGCGAAAAGCAAAAACACAATTTTGCAAACGCCAGGTTTGTCAGGAACCGCATCGAAAAGAGCATTCGCAAACAAAACGCGCGGCTTGCCAAGGCGAGCGGGTTTCGTCCGGAAGAATTGAACGTCCTGCAAGAAGAAGATCTCTAACCGTCGTCGGCATTCGGCATGATTGGGAAGTCCGATTCATAAATTTCTCTCCTTCTTTTCATCCTAGAAAAGAAAAGGAGGAAATTGTGCATGAGATCCCGTGTTTTCGCTTTCATCTTGCTCATACTCGCTTTCCTGGATCCCTGCATGGCGCAGGCAGAAACGAAGCATACCACTCTGACGGTGAACGGCATCCCGGTACAGCTTCCTTTCGCTCCCCGTGACGCGGGAGGGGATATCACGACCGATGTGTATGCGCTGCAAGGAGTGTTGCCGATATCGGTGGAACACAGAGGGACGGAGCGGATCATACGCTACGGCGGCCACCAGTTGGAAGTTCAACCGGGACGGGTGGCGGCGATGCTGGACGGCCGATGGCTGATTTTGAAAAAGGCGCCGGTCGAAGAGAGGGAGGGCTTGCTCTTGCCAAGCCGCCAACTGTTCGATCTGCTGACCGTCCCTTACCGAATGGAGGATGGCCAAATTATCGTGACTTTGCCTTCCGATTCGGTGGAAAAACTGCAAAAAGAAGCCGCAAGACTTGAAGGGGACAAAACAAAAATCGGATTTATCGGCGTTCTGCAGCCCCATCGCTGGATTGTCGCGATGAAAACGCTCGTCGACGGGAAGCCGGTCGGTTACGGCAATCTGTATGAAGCGGCGCGGGAAACGAGTGCAAACGGAACCCGCACATGGAAGTTAACGAAACTGCGCACCATATCGGATACTGCAGGTCAGGTGTACCTCGAGTGGATGCCAAACGGCAGCATATACGAGAATATTGTTTCGGACAAAAGACCGGAGTTCCTGATCGTTGAGACGTGCAACTGCGTGGGACGGTACCAGTATGGTACGATGTTTACCGTCACGGAGATGGGGGTGGTTCCCGTATGGCACTCGCAAGCCACCTATGATCGTGTTCAGAAGACTGCAAAGGGCTGGGCGTTGATAACTCATCGCAAAGACGCGATTCCGACCCGCACCAGCGCAACCATGCCATTTTGGGAAATCCACGAAATGTGGAACGGGCAGTCGTTTGTGATCACCAAACAGGAATACCGTGACCCTTTAAAATAACCCCCTTTGCGTTGACAAAAATTGTTGGTACAATATGGGGGTCATAGCGAGAGGGGGTACATGAGCAGTGAATGACAACAAATTCTATGTCACACAGGAAGGACTTCGCAAACTGGAGGAGGAGCTGGAATACCTCAAGACCACCAAACGCTCCGAGGTCAAGGAACGCCTGAAAATCGCCCGTTCCTACGGCGATCTCAGCGAAAACAGCGAATACGAAGCGGCAAAGGATGAGCAAGGGATGGTGGAATCCCGCATACTGATGCTGGAAAATCAGCTTCGTAACGCCGTATTGATCCGGGACGAGGACAAGGTAAAAGGGGTTGTCACCATCGGTTCCACCGTGACGATTCGCGAAATGCCCAACGGTGAAAAAGAAGTGTACACCATCGTCGGTCCGGCGGAATCGGATCCGCTGGAAGGCCGGATTTCGAACGAATCTCCGATCGGCAAAAGCCTGCTTGGCAAGCGGCAAGGCGATATTGTCACGGTGCCTGCACCGAGCGGCGAAATGACGTTTGAAATACTAAATGTGGAATGAGCGGGACAAATCTGGGGATAGCAGCGGCAAGTCGCTGATCATTGCGCTGTTTCTGGCGGCTCTGGCAACCGCGGATCGATGGGAGCGAAGCTTGTTGCCCAAATGACTTGTCGTGCCGCGTTTGCAGGTTAAATAATGGGGCAAAAAGGATGACGCATTTCTGTCAATGTGTTATACTTTATCCGAAGGAGGGTCAGGTATGACACAATATATCGAACAGCGCTTGCAAGCCATGCGTTCATTTGTGGAGACCTGTGAACAACGGTACGGGATGACAAGCAAGGAATTTGTGGAGTATTACAGAGAGTTGGAAAGCCACGGAACGGAAGACGAGTACCGCTGGTGGGTGTATCTGTCCTTTTTGGGCGCCCGGTGAAAGCGTTTGCTTGTGAACATATGATACCGCTCAGGCTGTGAGGCTTGGGTTTTTCTGTTTCCCGGGAGGGATTGGAAGCTTCGATATCGAATACAATAACCTAGGAATAATGAAGTTGGGGCGGTATCGATGGATTATATCAAGCGCACGAAACAACGGTACGACGAACTGGCTCGTTCCCACGAATGGAGACATACGGAACTGACCCCGGGGCTTGTGGTCCGGTTTACCACGATGCTGTTGGGTGACCGGATTTTGGATCTCGGCAGCGGTGCGGGGCAGGATACCCTGACGCTCAAACGCTACGGGGTTCATGTGGAGGGGTTGGACATTTCGGAAGAAATGCTCGCCGTTGCCAAACAAACGGTGGATGACGTGCCGTTTCAAAAAGGGGATTTCCGCAACCTGCCGTATCCGGATGAAATGTTTGACGGAATTTGGGCCAACATGTCGTTGTTGCATTTAATGAAACAAGATCTTCCGGTCGCACTGTCCCAGGTACGGCGGGTGCTGAACGATTCCGGCGTGTTGTACGCCTCGTTTTTGACGGAAGGGGAAGACGGGTTTATCGACGGTTTGTACTATGCGTTTTATTCCCCAACCGAACTGCATGCGATTTTTGACCAGTGCGGGTTTGCGATTTTCGACGAAGTGACAAGCGAAGATACGATCCATTTGTTTGCGAGGAAAAAATAATTGCGGGCCGGCAAAAATCATATATCTTCTAAAAAATCTTCTAAAAAATCTTCTAAAAATAGGATTGACAGAGTGGTTCAGGATTACTACAATTTTCTTCAGAAAAAACATATGCGAGCACATGACCAGCAGAGCAGGTTGCATAACTGGCGGAAGTGGGTTACCACGAGGGAGTGCAACCGACGAGAATGGCCGACCGCCTGGGCCCCTTTTCACAAGCAAAGGGGGTTCAGACGGTTTTTTTGCAAGTGTTGCTGGGAGAATCAGGAGGGGTAGAGCATGATACGCGTATTGGTGAGTGATCCGATTTCGGAACAAGGACTTGGGAAACTGCTGGAAGCCGACGATATCCAGGTTGATATCAAACCCGGTTTGAGCGAAGAAGAACTCTGCAGCATCATTGCCGAGTATGACGCGCTGCTGGTCCGTTCGCAAACCAAGGTGAATGCGAAGGTGCTGGAACATGCGGGCCGTCTGCGGGTCATTGGCCGTGCCGGCGTCGGGGTGGACAACATTGACGTTCCGGCGGCTACGCAGCGGGGAATCGTGGTGATCAACGCTCCCGACGGAAACACCATCTCGACCGCTGAACACACATTCGCGATGATGATGGCGATGGCACGCAAGATCCCGCAAGCCCACGCGTCGATTCTGCGGGGGGAGTGGGACCGGAAGACGTTTGTCGGCGTGGAGTTGAACAACAAGGTACTCGGCATTATCGGGTTGGGGCGAATTGGAGCAGAAGTTGCAAAGCGTGCGCAAGCTTTTGGCATGACGGTGCTCGCCTACGATCCCTTCCTGTCGCCACAGCGTGCCGACGCTTTGAATGTCAAACAATCGACCGTCGACGAAATTGTGACGCAGGCTGACTTTATCACCGTCCACACGCCGTTGATCAAAGAAACCAAATACCTGATCGCGGAGCGCGAATTCGGGATAATGAAAGACGGAGTCCGGATCCTCAACTGCGCCCGCGGCGGCATCATCAAGGAAGAAGCATTGATTGAAGCGTTAAAATCGGGAAAAGTGGCCGGTGCCGCATTGGACGTGTATGAAGTGGAGCCGATCGCCAAAGATCATCCGCTGAAAGATTTTCCAAATGTGGTGCTGACGCCTCACCTTGGAGCCTCCACCGAAGAGGCCCAGATTAACGTCGCGATTGACGTGGCGGCAGAAGTGCTGAAAGTTTTGCGTGACGAACCGTTCAAGAACGCGGTGAACTTGCCGTCCCTGCCTGCCGACAAGTTGAAGCAGGTCGAACCGTACCTCGCCCTAGGCGAAAAACTCGGAAAACTTGCCGCGCAACTGGTGGACAACCCGGTCACCAAAATCGCAATCACATACAGCGGCGACATCAGCAATTTGGAAGTGGCACCGGTTTCCCGGACGATTTTGAAAGGGATTCTGTCGTATCATCACGGGGAGGAAGTCAACTTCGTCAATGCGCCGCTCGTGGCGGAACAGGCTGGCATTCAAGTCGTGGAGTCCAAAACCGGCAAGCATAGCGTCTTCACAAACCTGATCGAACTGGAACTGACAACGCCCCACCAGACCCGTCGCGTGGCGGGAACGCTCAACAACGGGTTCGGTCCGCGCATTATCCGTTTGGACGGCTACGCAATTGACGCGTCGCCGGAAGGCCGCATGATTGTCACCTCCCATCTCGACCAACCGGGAATGATCGGACGGATCGGCATGATTTTGGGCGATGCCGGTATCAACATTGCGACCATGCAGGTCGGACGCAAGGAAGTCGGCGGAAAAGCGGTGATGGTGCTTGGCATCGACAACCCAGCAACTCCGGAAGTCATTCGGGAAATCGCGGAGATCCCCAACATTCTTGAAGTGTTTCACGTTGAACTGTAATCGTTTGGCGCCTGCGAAAGGCGCCTTTTTCGCGTGTTTGCCGGGCATTCGCCCGCACCCGGGACTTGGCGAATGGCAAGTTTTCCTTATACAATGGAGGCAAGTACTGACAGCAATTGGAGATGGCTTGGTTTGGAGACTTGGAAACGCAACCTGTACATGATGTGCTTTGTACAATTTGGGGCAGGCATCAGTTTGAGTTTTATCTTCTCGTTTATCCCTTTGTATCTGCCGCATCTGGGAATCACGGAAACGCATGAAGTCGCGATCTGGTCCGGGATTTTGATGGCGGCCGCCCCGCTGTTTGCCGCGCTTTTGGGGCCGGCATGGGGAAATCTCGGCGACAAACACGGCCGCAAGCTGATGGTGGAACGCGTTTTGCTCAGCAATATTTTCGTCGTGATTGCGATGGGGTTTGTGACAGATGTCTACCAGTTGGTTGGACTGCGGATTTTACAAGGGATGCTTGGCGGATTTCAATCTGCCGCCATCGCTCTTGTAACATCGCTGCCGCCGAAAGAAAAAACGGGGGTGGCGCTCGGCATTTACCAGACCGCAACGATTGTCGGCACCGCAACAGGACCTTTTTTGGGCGGGGTGTTGGCTGATACGGTCAGTTACCGCTTTCCTTTTTTCTTTATGGGCTTGATCAGTTTTGCATCTTTGCTGATCGTTCACTTTCAAGTCAAGGAACCGCCACGCAGCCAAGCGGCCGGCAAAAAGACCGATTCTTTCCTGAAGAGCCTATCGGCCGTAACCCATATCCCGGGACTCTTGCCGATGGCGTTCATCAACTTCCTGATTCAATTTGGCATGATGGTGGTTGCGCCGATTGTGCCGCTTTACATCAAAGCGCTGGCCGGTCAGGAGTCTTATGTCGCCACCTGGACGGGTGTCATTTTGGCGCTGTCCGGGGCGGCGGCATCCGTTTCTTCGATCACAGCAGGACGGCTTGGCGACCGGGTGGGTCACCGGACGGTTTTAATCGCGTTATCGCTTGGAACCGCCGTGATGTTCGGGCTTACGGCCTTGACCACTACAATTCTCGCTTTTGCAGTCATGCGGATAGCCGCCGGGTTGTTTATCGGAGGGTTGATGCCGACGAGCAACGCCCTCATCTCTCGGTTTGTGACGGAAGAGAAGCGAGGGATGGCGTTTGGCGTCACCACCGGCATGACGCTCCTTGGTACAGTGGCGGGGCCATTGGCGGGCGGCTGGTTGTCGGGCGCCATCGGGCTGCAGTCCACCTTTTTGGTGACGATGGGGATGTTTGTCATCGCCGCGCTCTGGATTTGGACGCATCATCCGCAGCCGGAAGCCGGGAAGGTTGTCCGACGCTCATAATAAAATCGACAAGAGCACTCCGCAGGAGTGCTCTTGTTACGAATCATGGTTTTACAGTTCGAACCGTTCCGATATGTGATGGATTTTGTCCGATACTTCCCGCAGAAGGTTTGCCTGATCGGCCACTTGTTCCGTCGCGTTGTGCTGCATTTCGCCCGAAGCGGCGACTTCTTGCGCCGAAGAGGAGAAAGAATGGGAAATTTCCCGCACTTTTTCAATGCGAGCCTCGATATAATCGACGTCCTGCAGCACTTCCGCCATGACTTTCGCGTTTTGGATGGTATGGGAAGCGGTGATGGACGATTTTTCCGTCAGGGTTTGGATCAGCGATTGCAGTTCGCGGACCAACTCAAGCCCTTGGTCAACTTCTTGCCGTTCTTTTTTGACAACGGTGGCCGCCTCATTCGATTTTTGGCTGATGTTGCCCGCAAGCTGCATCACCTGGGACGCCACTTCGTCGGAACGGGAGGCGAGTTTGCGCACTTCATCGGCCACGACGGCGAAACCTCTTCCTTCCTCGCCGGCTCTTGCCGCCTCGATTGCGGCGTTTAACGCCAACAGATTGGTTTGTTCCGCAATTTCCTGAATGTCGCGAATCATTTGTTCGATACCCGCCGCCTGTTTTTCAAGTTCCTGCATCGAGGACTCCGCCGTGATGCTGGCTCGTTGGATGCGCTGCATCTGCGCCTGCAGATGGTTCGTTTTTTCCATGCCGCTCTGGGCGGAACTTTCCGCCTCCTGTGAGAGCTTGCTTGTAGCTTGCAGGTCGCTGCCTGCCTTGCGGATTTTATCGTTGATCTGTTTCAGAATCGTTTCCGTTTCCTGCACCAATTGGGATTGTTCGGTGGAACCGCTGCTGATCTGCTGCAGGCTGGCGGACAAGTGTTGAGAAGCGGCCAAAAGGTCGCGCACCATCTCCAATTGTTTGGCGCTTATGTCCTGGGTGGAACGGGAAGCTTTGCGGAGTTCTCCGATGATGTCATGCATCCCGATCGCCATTTTGTTGATTTCAAAGGAGATTTGTCCCAATTCGTCCCGGCGTTTTGTCTGTGCCCGCGCTTTCAGCTTGCCGGAAGAGATCGATTTTGTGACGGCGATCCAATGTTTCCAGTTTGAAAGAAAGGTGCGGAAGGACAGCCAGCCTGTCAAAACGGCAAGACCAACGGACAATCCGGTAAAAATGGCCCGCGCCGCTGCAAAATCGCTTGTTCACACCCCGATCACGGCGATCGCGGTCGGCAAGAGAGTGGCTGCGAGAAGCTTCCAGCCGAACGAGAGGGAGGGAACGACAACCCCCAGCCGCACGCTGTAGACCGGTTTGCCGTTGATCCGGATGGGTGCGGCAGCGTCAACCAACACTTCGCCGGTGTTGCGCGGATAAATTTGGACAAGCGGTTCCATTGTCTGCGCCGCCTTCAAACCGACCGGATCGTTAAACAGATTCCCTTCCCGCAGGCGGTTGGTGTGGAGGACGCCGAGTCCTTCCCGCGTGGCGAGAACGATATATTCATCCCCCTCCAGAAGCCGATCGAAAAGTGTTCTCAATTCGGGAGTCGCTTCTTCCAGCGAACGGCCGGCCAGCCTACTTTCAATTTCCTTTGCGATTTTTTGAATTTTGGTTAAGGCTCTCCTCTCAAGTTTTGCGTTGATTTTCACATAATCCGCCCCCCATTTAAGCCACCTTGATTTTTCTTTGCTCTTCTTTGTTCTATTTTTCTTTTTTCTTTTTTTAATTCTCAGAAATGAAAAAAAATCCTTCCTTCCGGCTTTTACATCCCGATATATTTTGCGTAGAGGGTTCTGGCCAGCGCCGGATCGTTCGTCCCCTGAACCAGCACCCGGCCGTCCGGAAAAACCACCAGCCGCTGGCCGCCTGTCTGAAAGCGAAGCAAAAATTTGTTTCGTTCAACCGTTCCCAGCAAAGACAGCCTGTGCTCCAAGGTATCGAGATCGAGCTTCATGTCTGCGACCGGCGAGATTTGAACCGTGTCCCGCCCGCAGAGGCTGACGGGTTCCGTTCCGGAACAGGGCTGCAAATAGTCAAATTGCCGTTTGCCGCAGCAGGGACAGTCCGGCCGTCTGGAGTTGGCGACATGGATCTCCGTCAGATAATGATCCCAGATGGAAACGTTCAGCAGGGTCGGGCGCAGGGCATCCGCGTCTCCGACCAGGATTTTCATGGCTTCAACCGCTTGAAAAGAAGCGACAATATGGATCAACGGCCCGATCACGCCTGCGGTGTCACAGGTTTGCGCGGCTCCCGGCGGCGGAGCGGATTCGAACAGGCAGCGCAGGCAAGGGGTGACGCCGGGGCGAATCGTTACGGTCATTCCGTGTGCGCTGACGCCGCCGCCGTACACCCACGGGATGTTGTGTTTGACACAGACATCGTTGACAAGAAAGCGGACCTGGAAATTGTCGGTGCCGTCCAGCACCAAATCGGCGTCGGATAAAAGTTTCTCCGCGTTTTGCCAGGTCAGGTCCGCGATAACCGGTTCCACGGCAACGCCGGAATTGATCCGCCGCAGTTTCTCGGCTGCGGCGGCCGCTTTGGGGAGCCCTTGTTCGGCGTCGTTCTCGTCATACAGCATCTGCCGCTGCAAATTGCTCGGCTCCACAAAGTCTCTGTCGATCAGGCGGACAAAACCGACTCCCGCCCGCACCATATGGTTCGCCAGCACCGTTCCCAGCGCCCCCATTCCGACAACTGCCACCCGGCTTGCCAACAGTTTCCGTTGGCCCGCCTCCCCGATGGGGGCGAACAAAATTTGTCTTGAATAACGTGTCCGATCCATAGTGAACAGCCTCCACAGGTCGCAAACTCTTTAGTTGCTCTTTAGTTGTTTATTCCAAAGGATTGACAAACGGATTCCAGGGGCCCTGCTGATGGCCTTTCCACTCCGATCCGTCTTCCCAAACCTCTTTTTTCCAGATCGGGACGATTTGCTTCAACCGTTCGATCGCGTAGCGTCCCGCTTCAAAGGCGGCGGCGCGATGGGGGGTTGCCACCGCGATCACGACGGACGCTTCCTCGATGTCGAGTTTGCCGATCCGGTGCGACATCGCAGCCTGCGTTCCCGGCCATTTAGCTTCGATTTCGGCGGCGATTTCCGCCATTTTTTTAACGGCCATTTCCGGGTACGCTTCATATTCCAGCAATACGGTGCGCTGTCCGTGGGTAAACTCGCGAACGGTTCCGACAAACGTCACGATCGCACCGGCATACGGATTTGACACTTTTTTGATCACCGCGTCGACAGACAGCGATTCGGCTGTCACTTCAAACTTCGGATCGGCGCCGGAACCTCCGGACACGGGCGGAATGACGGCCAGCTCGTCGCCTTTTTTGATGACGACCGACAAATCGGCATATTCCTGATTGACCGAGAAAAAGCTCCTGGCAAAGAGATCCGCCGCCTGCGGAAAAGCGGCCTGCAGCCGCGCAAGCAGATCGGCAACCGTCGCTCCCTCCGGCAAATCGACCGTACATTCACGGCATCCTGCCAGTTCCGCGACACCCGCAAAGAAACGAACTTTGTGCGACACTGTTCATCACCTCATTAAAAACATAACATACTGGCAGACGAGTTCCAATCGGGTATGGTATAATATCGGCAATAGATCTCCGAACCCTTTTTCCTAAAACGGGTGGTTCGGCTCCCGTCATGGAAGCTGGGTCGATAGGGATGCAGGGGAAACGCTGCATCCTCCCGATTTGGAAAGGAGAGTTAAAAAATGGAGCCTTTGGCGATGGTCCCTTTCACCGGGAACCGGACACTGACCGACAAGTTCGGGAGAACGCATGATTATCTTCGCATTTCGTTGACTGACAGATGCAACCTGCGCTGTGTCTATTGCATGCCGGCGGAGGGCATGAAATTCATGGAGAACGACAAACACCTCACGTTTGACGAGATCGAGTCGGTTGTTCGCGTCGCCGCCAAACTCGGAGTGCGGCGTCTGCGGTTGACGGGCGGGGAGCCGCTCGTCCGCCCGAATGTGGAGGAACTGGTCGCACGTTTGTCCGCCGTTCCCGGCATTGAAGATATCGCCCTGACCACAAACGGAATTTTCCTCGCCCCCAAAGTGGAAGCTTTGAAAAAGGCGGGCATCACCCGCGTCAACATTTCCCTTGATTCGATGAAACAGGAGAGGTTCGGAAAAATCACCCGGGGCGGCGACGTCAGCAAGGTTCTTGCCGGGATCGAGGCCGCGTTTCGCGTCGGATTTTACCCGATCAAATTGAATGTGGTGCTGATGAAGGGATTTAACGACGACGAAGTTGACGATTTCCTGCGGATGACAATGGAACGGGACATATGCATCCGTTTTATCGAATATATGCCGATCGGTCATGACGATGACGGTTGGCGGGAACTCTATCTGCCGCTGGATTATGTGAAAGAGCGCTGCAAAGCGCTGGGATTGCCGCCCCAACCGGCGGCAGCGGTATTCGGCAACGGTCCGGCGGAATATTTCAAGCTGCCGGGAGCGAAAGGAGCAATCGGCTTGATCCATCCGGTCAGCGATCATTTCTGCGAGAACTGTAACCGCTTACGGTTGACGGCCGACGGCAACATCAAGCCCTGTCTGTTCTGGCAGGACGAATTCAACGTCCGGAATTACGTCGGTGACGAGCAAGCGCTTGAAGACCTGTTTTTCCGGGCGCTTGACATAAAGCCGGAGAACCATGAAATGGCAAAAGTCCTGTTCCGCGAGGAATTGAGCCATCAGCCGACGGTTCGCCGGATGTCTCAAATCGGCGGGTAAGCATGGGGACGGGGAGCCGACACGACAAGGAGAAACATCCAATGAACAAGGATTTGACCCATTTTAACGAACAAGGGCGCGCACACATGGTCGACGTCACCGATAAGGCGGCAACCCGGCGCACGGCGGTAGCGTACGCGCGTGTTTTGATGCAGCCGGAAACCTTGCAGCGGATCAAGGAAGGAAAAATGGCGAAAGGGGACGTGCTGGGAGTCGCCCAGGTGGCAGGCATCATGGCGGCCAAGAAAACGTCCGACCTCATCCCGATGTGCCATCCCCTGCCGCTGACAAAGGTTGACATCCGGTTTGAGGAGCGTCCGGAAGAAAACGCGCTCGACATCTACGGAACTGCGAAAGTTTCCGGCGTGACCGGAGTCGAGATGGAGGCCTTGACAGCCGTTTCGGTGGCTGCCTTGACGGTGTATGACATGTGCAAGGCGATCGACAAAGGCATGATCATCTCGACGGTCTGCCTGCTTGAAAAAACCGGGGGCAAGAGCGGGGATTACGTGCGGCGTGGCGACATTTTCTGACAATAAAGTTGAAATCCTTTTTTCAGAAGCTGTGTACAAAGTTTTCAAAACAGATGTTTTGACTATGCACATATCTCAGGGAACGGGATGGGGAGTGGCTAAAACACAA
>NZ_JBZCSF010000009.1:0-125783 GCF_058273125.1 Effusibacillus sp. SKA8
TATCTTACTGTATCCCCTTCTTTTATATCCGCAATACCTTTGTTGGGGACGGAGATTTGTACTTTATATTGGGAATTTTCTTCAGGTACAATTGTTAGTATTTCACTGCCGGTTTGCAGCAAATCCCCTCTGTTGATCTCCGTTATTACCTTAACTTTCCCATTGATCGTGGCCCTGACTATACGGTCTTGGTAAGCAATATAGTTATTGTTTAACTGTTCCTCCAAGTCTTTTATTTTGGATTGTTTTTCTCTTATTGCGTCATTTAAGGCAAGTAGAGTATCAAGCTTGTATCTTTCGGAACTGGGAACATTGCTGTTCGTGGCAGATTCATTACTTTGAAAGGTTCTTTTCAAAGAAAATTCCAATTCGTTAAGTTCTTTTTTTGTGCTTTCGATTTCCGCTCTTATTCCTACAAGATATTTGTCTTGATAGTTGCGCAATTCCAATTCGGCAACTTTTGCTTGTCTGTATTGATTTTCAATCTGGGATCTGGGAATGATTTGTTCTCCTAATGCTTGGGAGAGTTCATATTCTTTTCGTTTTTGTTCCGATAATGTTTGAAGTCTACTTGCTTCACTCAGATATTCGGAAACTTTAAAATAAAAATCTCTATCCTCTTGGTTAAATAAATTTATCCCTTGGAGTATGGATTCTTCCAAGATCAACAACTGATCCAATTTCCGCTTTGTCTGTGACAATTTAACATCCAGTTTGTTGTATTCGGTTTTATATTTTATAAATTTGTAATAATATTCCTTTTCAAGTTGTTCCCCAAGGGGTGTGAACAAATTGTTGTCTGTTTCAACCGCTTCTCTGAATCTGTTAAGAAATTGAAGCTCTTTTTGATTTGTTTCTAATTCTTTCCTCAAAGCCTTTTCTTGCACTTCCAGATCTTCCGTTTCAATAGTAAACAGTACGTCCCCCGTCCTGACCGATTGTCCTTCGACAAAATTGATATCTTTCACCTTTCCCAGGACCTTATTTCGAATCGTACTGACGTTCTCGTTTGGCCGAATCACCGCATTTCCCTTAACTACAATTTCTTTTTCACCATAATAGGCCCAGATTAGAATTCCTGCCAGGAAAGTCATTAATATATACATGAAAACAGCGATAAAAGGATGAGGCTTCGCCTCCAACATTTCCCGACTGTCTGTTAACTCTTGAATATCGTATATAGCTTCCCTCATTGCTGGAATCTCTCACTTTCTCAACCGATCTTACGCCATTACTTCCTTGCATGAGTTCTCTCCTACCGGACTGGGAAGTTGGTCTTTCCATAACTCGTAATATTTTCCTTTTTTCTTCATAAGCTGCTCGTGAGACCCTGTCTCAACGATTTCCCCTTTATCCATTACGCAGATCGTGTCGCATCTCATAATTGTACTGAGACGGTGGGCTATAATAATTGTCGTAATGCCTGAACAAAATTCATGAATGGTTTCGGAGATTGCTTTTTCAGTAGTAGAATCCAGATTGCTGGTCGCCTCATCCAAAATCAGGATGTCAGGTTTTTTCAAAATGGCCCTGGTTATCGCCAGACGCTGTCTTTGTCCCCCGGACAGATTGGCCCCATTTTCCTCCAAAAGGGTATCGTACCGAAGGTGGAATTGATTAATAAAATCATGAGACCTGGTGATTTTAGCCGCTTCTATAATTTTCTCCAAATTTACTGTTTCACTCAGTCCTAATGTAAGATTTTCACGAATCGTTCCACTAAAGAAAAAGGTGTTCTGCGAAACGTAAGCGATACGATCTCTAAGAACTTGAATGCTTAAATCTTTTAGATTGTTACCGTCAATTAAAATGCTCCCTTTTTCACAAGGATAGAAATTCATTAGTAACTTGACGAGAGTCGTTTTGCCTGATCCGCTTTCACCAACCAAAGCTATCTTCTGGCCAGGTCGTATGGTTAAGTTAATATCACGCAGCACTAATGGTTGTGAACCGTATCTGAAAGAGACATTTTTGTATTCGATGTTTCCCCTTAATGAAGCGGGTCGGATTTTCCTTTCTTCATCACCTGTTTTTTCTATTTCAAGATCAAGAATTTCGCCCAGACGGTCTGCAGCTACAACAGCAGTTTGGATTTCATCCTGCAGATTGATTAAGTTTTGAATTGGTTCCAAAAAATATGCAAGAAGAGCATTATAGGCAAGCAACTGTCCTACCGACATGTTACCTTCCAACACCTGGTTAGCCCCCACCCAAATAATCACCACTCCGCCAACCAGTTGGACAAATGTTTTCAAAGAAGTCTGCAGATTTTTAAGAAATCCGTCTTTTAACACGCTGCGCAGATACTTAACAAACCTTTTCTCTGTCACAAAATGAACTTTCCGTTCGGCGTTATATGCCTTAACAGTCTCAATTCCGCTGACCGATTCCACTATAAAAGAGGTCAATGAAGCGTTTTCTTCCATAAGTTTCCGATTAATGCGTTCAAACGGTCTATGAAAGCTCCAGACCAAAAGGACGTAGATTGGAACAAGTAAAATTGTAACTCCAAACAGCAAAGAATTTTGCGAGTATAATATAATTCCGCCCACGATTGCCATTAAAGTATCTATCATGATCGTTAACGTTGCACTGGAGATCGCTTCTCTCACTTTCGACGCGTCAATTAGTCGTGAAATAATTTCACCGACTTGTCTTGTTGCAAAAAAATTTATCGGGAGGTTAATGACATGTTGATAACAACCTAATAGAAGGGAAATGTCTAACTTTTGGCTTAAGTAGATTAGCAAATGTGTACGAAAAAAGTTTAAGATGGTCTTAAAGAGATATAAAACAATTACACCAAAAGAAACGATATGCAGAGTTTTGTTCAGGTTATGGGGTAGGATATCATCTATTAGAAATTGAAAGTAGAAAGCGCCCAACACTCCCAGCAGGGTATAGAAGACAGAGGCCAAAAACAAGCTTAAAATTAGTTTTTTCTGCGGGATCAGCAAACCTAGAAACCGACCGAATAAGCTTTTTGTTTCATCTCCTTTTTTGAAGGATGTGGTTGGAACCATAAGGATCAAGACGCCGCTCCAAATCCTTGCAAATTCCTCGGGTGTATACTCCGTTATTCCATTTGCCGGATCCGCGACGATGATTTGTCGTTTGTTTGCTTTATGGATCACCACGTAATGCAACAGTTTTTGGTCAATAATGACATGCGCTATGGCAGGAAACGGGAGATCCTCATGCAAAGAAAACGGATCCGCTTTCACCGCCTTTACTGCAAAGCCTAATGTTTCCGCCGCTTTTACAAGCCCCAACACACTAGTTCCGTTCTTGTCCGTACCGGCGGCTTCCCGAATTTTTGAAATCGGTATGTTCAACCCGTAATGTTTGGAAATTGTGGCCAAACAAGCTGCTCCACAATCCTTTATATCATGCTGTCGAATACAGACATAGCGTGTAAAAGGATTAAAATTCAAGCAGATTACTCCTTTCGTGGATATCAGAGTAACTGTGAACAGTGTATGGAACCCAATATTTTTCCACCTGGGCGGAACATGCACAAATTCATCCGCGGATTCGAATACTGGTTCCCTCCTCCCTGGATTTCCGATAGCTCCTCCATCGGGATGTGAGCAAGTTTAGAATCGTCATCCATCTTTAGCCAGCCGAGCCTGTAGGCGGTTATGCCAATTTCTACCCTAGACCGTTTTCCCCACTTTCTTTTGATTGATGCAATAACCTCTCCAACCCTTCTCCTGCTTATGAACAAAATTTGAGCAATTTCCACATCTTTGTAGCCGTACCCTACGAGTATGGCAACCTCACGTTCCTTCTCGCTAAGCTGCATGGATCTCATTTTTCCACCTCTTTTCAAAAAACTGAATAATCTTATAAAACGGAAGGGTTTACTCCAATGTATATGTCAATAATTGGGCCCCCACCGACCATTGTTTCTTCATCGTTTCTGTGCACTAAATAAGCTGCGGTAATTTGCTGCAAACCGTTGTCTTCAATATATTTTTGCAGTGTTAAGTAAGTAGACTCCAAATTTTCGAGATTTCCCTTATTTCTTGCCGATACAGCGGAAACAAGATGAAAAACCTTTTTAAAATTATAGATTGCCGGAAGAGGAATGATCCTATCGACAGGTATAAGAATTTCCGTGTCCAGGATATGCTGGCCGTTCTCTATGGTTTCACTATGTATCGCTGTGATCATGGGACCCTTTTTATATGCTCCCTTCTCTTCAAGAAATTGCGTCAATTTGGTAATCTCACGGTTTATTTCGGAGTCAGGCATTTTTTTCCGCAACGAAACGACATTTTCGAATCGAATGCTTTTTCCTTGCTCAATCTTAACGTTTGTATCTAAGTACATTGGATCACCTCCCGCTATAAATTAATGTTTTTCCGTATTTCCCCGTACTTTCGAAGGACTTCAACCTCATATTCTTTAAGAGCGTCGGATCTGTAAATGACGATAATAGGTGTGATTGCAGAAATAGAAATTGGAGCATCCTTGAACTCCATTGTTATAATTATCATGAGCTTTTTTTATATCCAGTGTCTATAGCAAAATTTGATTGATTTTGTCGAAAATCATTTTTTAAAAATTTATTCATAAACTCCCTTTTAAGCAATCGAACGTTTTGCAGAATAATGGAAAGTATCGCTTTTACTCTTTAAAGGGGCACAGTAAAAAGGGCATACCTACAGAATTTTAGATTTTGGATGTTTGTTTCTGGTTTAAGCACTCAATCAAGTAATCCTTTATGGACTGTACCTGAAAACGACGTTTTCAAAAAACTCGAAGCCTCGCTCCCCGAGAACCGCTCCTCTCAAACGATACAAAATCTCACCGCTGCAGCGCCGACAAACCAATCATGACTGCCGTTCCGGCGAACGCCCCGAGGCAGGCAAAGAATTTGTCGGCCAAAAGCGCTTCCGGCAAAATATCCCGCGACACCACATATGCCATCGCGCCTCCCGCAAATGCCAGCGACAGTGAAACAAACGCGTCCGACACGCTGAACAGCCAGAGGGAAATGACCGTCCCAAGCGGCGTGGTCAAGCCGGCAAGAAACGTCACCCAAATCACCTGCCAGCCGCGGACTCCCGCCAGCCGCAGCGGCACGGCGATACTCATCCCTTCCGGTATATTGTGCAAGGCAATCGCGAGCGCAATCGCCACCCCGATGCCGGGATTCACTTCGTCGCCCGCCCCGATGGCAAGTCCCTCCGGCAAGTCATGCAACGCAATCGCAAGCGCGATAAACCCCCCCATTTGCAAAAAAGCCGCTTTTTCCCCATTCAGTCCCGTATTTGCCATTGCGGAATGAAACACCCTGCGCAGAACCGCCATAAAAATCCAGCCGCAGACAGCCCCCAGGACAAACCCTTCGCGGCTTCCGGTTTGAATCGAAGCCGGCATCAGTTCCGTCAGGACCACGATGGCCATAATCCCCGTCGCAAGCCCGAGAAAAAGCGCCAGCATCCGCTCCGACAACCGGTGAAACCCAAGGACGATCCAACCGCCCAGTGGCGTAGCCATCCCGGACAAAAAACTGATCCAGACGATCTCCCCCACAGCCCCCAACCCCTAGAAAAAGAACTGCAATCCGAACATAATCAGTATCGCCCCGCCGATGATCTCCATCGACTCTCCAAGCATCCGCCCCATCAAACTTCCGATTGAAAGGCCAACCGCCGCCATCAGCCCGCCGACAACCCCGAAGATCAGAATCGCAAGCCCGAAATGAGCATCGGTAAGCCCGAAACTGAAACCTGCCGACAAGGCGTCGATGCTGACACTCATCGCAAACAAAAACAATCCCCATCCGACAGTCCGGTCGAGCGCCCACACCGGTTCCCGGTCTCCCCTCCAGGCGTCCCAGATCATATGTGCCCCCAGACCGATCAATAAGGCCGCTCCGATCATCCGGGCAACGTCCCCCATCAGGTTGTGGAGATAATGACCCACCGCCATCCCGGCAAGCGGCATCAGGATATGAAACAATCCGATTGTGACGCTTATCCGTGTGATGTCTCTTTTCGACAGGCTCCTCATTCCAAGGCCGACCCCCAAAGACATCGCATCGCTTCCAAGCGCGACCGCCGTCGTAAGGATTGTCAGCAATTCCCCCGATGCTACGTTTGTCATGGGCTCGCCTCCCGAACTTGAACCTTTCTTGCCATATGTATGCGACTCGTCCAAGAAAAATACGGACAAAGACAGCTTGGCGGCCCATCTGCCTGCCCGCCTCCAGCATCGCCCCGTCCAGCCCCCCATCCGATAACATCCGTTCCCGACAACTCCGGTAATCCCCGGGTTCCGGACATATCCGCTCTCCTGCAACAGGTTCAAAAATGAAAACACCGCCTTGTGGCGGTGCGTTTGAGCGTTTAACACCGGACCGGTGCAATGCATAAGATGCCGCAACGAGCCTCTGAGGAGGAAGCGGCCATGTTCGATCCGATCGAATCGGTCCGGCTGTTCCGGCAAATCGAGCGAATCCGGGATTTCAACGCAAGCATTGTAACCCGCATCAACCAAACCCGGCGGGAGGTTGGCGGGTTGGAACCGGCGGTCGCCGAGTATTTGCGGGGGCGGGCCAGAGTGTTTAACAGCTTCGTGGCGGCGGCGCAAAAAATTGCGGATGCGATCCGGCGATCGGGATATGTTCTGCTCTTTCAACTGAAGTTTGAAGTGGAACGCCTCACCTATCTGACGTTCCGGGGGATGGGGCAATTCTCGGAATTTCTTTCCCGTCTGGCTGGGGAAAGTCCCATCGTCAGGCGGAACCCCATCGTGTTAAGGGAGATAGAGGGGCTTCGGGGAGACATTGCGGAGATTCGCGAATCGATACAGCAACACAATTTCAGCATGCGCCCGATCGACCCGCTGGATTCGGATCCCTGCATTGCAACCGGTGACGGCATCAAAATCATATAATTACCGTTTATATTTTGAACTCTGATCAATGATCCGGTAGCCGGCCGCTTTTCGCAGCCGGTTCATGATGGCAAACCCGATTCCCTGCGGCGGAAAACTTTCCGCATAAATCCGCTCGACACCCAAACGGTCAAACTCCCGGAGCGCCCCGTACAATCCCGCCGCGATCGTTTCGGGTTCCGACCGCCTGCCGCACGAAACGACTTCGTCCGCACGGTACAGGCTTTTATGCTCGTCCGTAGTCAGCACGCCCGTTTTGGTTCCTTCCGCCCTCGATTTATCCACAAGCGCTTGAATCGTTTCCGCCTGTTTATCCACATCCCCTTCGACGATCCACATTTCCGCCCGAGGTGCGTAGTGTGTGTATTTCATGCCCGGCGAACGTGGCGTTTCGGCATTCCGGTCAACTCTCCCGAAGCTGGCTGCCGCACCGGAACCGGCCGTGCATCCGGCCTCCCGTTCCAATGAAGGGGCCACCCGCACTTCTCCGATCACTTGTTCCAGCATTTCCTTCGTGATCCCGCCGGGACGCAAGATCATCGGCGGCTGAACCGTGACATCCAGCACCGTTGATTCGACTCCGACGCCTGTAGCGCCTCCGTCGACAACGGCGGCGATGCGGCTGTCCAGGTCTTCCAACACGTGGGAAGCGGTCGTCGGACTCGGGCGCCCCGACCGGTTGGCGCTGGGAGCGGCGATCGGCAGACCCGTTTTTTCCAAAAGCGCCAAAGCGACCGGATGATTCGGCATGCGAACCGCAACTGTGGATAACCCTGCCGTGACCCGGTCGGGCACGCCTTCCCTGCGCGGCAAAATCAAGGTCAAGGGCCCCGGCCAAAACTTGTCCATCAGCTTTTGCGCCGCCTCTGGAATATGAGACACGAGACCGGTCAGTTGTTTCGCATGCGCGATGTGGACAATCAAGGGATTGTCGGACGGGCGGCCTTTTGCCGCAAAAATTTTATCCACAGCCTGCGCGTCCGTCGCATTGGCTCCGAGTCCGTACACGGTTTCCGTGGGAAACGCCACCGTTTCGCCCTGCCGCAGCAAACTTGCGGCCCGTTCGATATCCTGTTCGGTTGTTCCCAGTCGTGCCGTAAGCATGAGAAGTCCCGCCTTGTATCGAAAGTCTGGTGCTACAGGCTTATTATACCATTCCTGTTTGGAAAGCCAATCCGGGACGAATTACACGGAACGACCGTTCTGGTTGTTCACATTATCCACAATTTCCTGTGGATATTTTTCCGGAAGGGAACATAAAATTCACAAGTTGTTACGATTCTATAGCCCGATCGGGTCATCAGCAGGTGGAGCGTTACATGCTATACTAAGCTCGGATTTTGGCGAAGGGGGTGCGCGGCAGATTTGCGGAAACTCGGCAGGCATACGGCGCTTTTTTGTTCGATTTTGTTAGGAACCTTCGCCTGTCTGAACCTTTATCCGGGAGACGCGGGAGCGGCTGCGGCGTCGGGCCTGCAGGCGATGATCGACCGGGCAAAACCGGGCGACACCCTCACCATTCCGTCCGGGACGTATGAAGGACCGGTCGTCATTTCAAAACCGCTGAATATACAGCCAAGCGGCGATGTGCGGATCGTAGGTGTCGGAGATGAACCGGCCGTGCGGATTGAATCCGATAATGTCCGGATGGCGGATCTCACCGTTGTGGATACACGACGGCAGCCGGAATTGGTCGCCGTGCTGCTGAACGGAAGCGGCAACCAACTTCGCAATCTGCATATCATCGCCAGCGGCATAGGCCTGCAGTTGCAGGAAGCGCACCGCAACCGGATCGAAAACCTCCGGATCGAAGGGGAGCGCCATCCGGACTCTGACCCGTCTTCCTTCATGCAGCAAGGAAACGGCATCGATTTGCGGGAATCCCACGAAAATGTCATTGCCGGTTCGCGCATCTCGGGAGTACAGGACGGAATCTATGTCGAAAACAGCGATGCAACCCAGATCCTTCAAAATCAGGTGACCGATTCCCGTTACGCGTTCCACATGATGTTTACGCATAACACCGTCATCCGGGCAAACGAATCCGTCCGGAATGTGGTCGGCGCCATGATTATGGGAACGGACCGGACGGAAGTCACGGAGAACCGTTTTTACAAATCGGACGCTCATGTCCACTCGCAGGGCATTTTGCTGTTTGACGCCAAGAACTCTCTTGTCGCGAAAAACCGGATTGAAGGGAACCGTTTGGGACTTTATGTGGAACAGTCCGCCGACAATGAGATCGTCGAAAACAACATCGCGCAAAACTTTATGGGAATCCAGATGTTAAATTCGCACAACAACCATTTTTATCTGAACAATCTCATCACGAATGTGATTCAGGCGCAGGCGGAAGAAAGCTCCGACAACCGGGTGCATGAGAACTACTGGGACGACCATCAGGGAATCGATTTGGCGGGAACCGGCCGCAGCAGTTTGCCGTACAAGGCGGACCCGTTCTTTTTGACGCTCGTGACAGCGGTTTCTCCGTTCCAATTGTTCTTTGGTTCCCCCGGCATGCTCGTCTTGCAAGAATTGTTTAAGAGCGACACAAGCAATTGGATGACGGACGAATCGCCGCTGTTGACCCCCGTTTTCCCGCCTGCAAACGCAAATCCTGGCAGGGACAAAACGGTTCTGTTGGCAAGCACCGCCCTGTTTTTGGCCGGCGCGGTTCCGTTTGTGACGCCATTATTGAAAAAAAGAAGGAGAGGTTGAAAAATGAAAAAACTGATCATGGCTTTCTTGAGCGTCTTTCTGGTGGCATCCGTGGCAGGCTGCGGCAAGGAAACCGCCCAACCGGTGGCAATCGCTGCAGGTGTCGATAAATGCGACGTGTGCAGCATGATGGTTCCGGACGACCACAACGCGACTGAAATCATCCTCAAGGACGGAAAAGCGTTGAAATTCGACGACATCGGCTGCATGAACGCTTGGGTGAAGAAAAACGGAAAAGAGCAGGTCGCCGTCCAATATGTGCGCGATTACCATTCCAAAGAATGGCTGAAACTGGAAAACGCTTCCTTCGCCTATGACAAAGAGTTTAAAACACCGATGGCCTACGGGATCTATTCCTTCAAAGACAGCAAGGAAGCACAGCAATTCGTCGACGAACAAAAGCGCGGCAAAGTGCTGTCCGCAAACGACCTTGCTGCCCATTCGTGGGAGCGCAATATGGACATGATGAAGGAAATGAAGATGCAAAAGCAGGGCGGTGACAACCCGAACGGACAACAGATGCAGCACGGACAGCAGCAAATGCAGCATGGACAAGAACAGATGCAGCACGGGAAGTGAGCCGGATGCGCTTTTGGATTGTCGCCAGACGGGAGATGAAGCTCGGATTTCGCAATCCTTGGTCCTATTCGTTTTTGCTCCTGTTCACGCTCTTCAGTTTGGCACTGTTGCTGCTTCAATCGCAGAAAAGTTACGGCATGGCCGGTTATACCCACGCCACCGGCACCATGATCAACCTGATTTTGTATCTGTTGCCTTTGATGACACTGTTGCTTGGTTCGTTTTCACTCACCGCCGAAAAGGAAGATGGTGGATGGCAGTTGCTGTCCACCTATTCGTTGTCTGCAGCCGAATTTGTCGCCGGCAAATATGCGGGCCTGACGGTCGTGTTGCTGTCCATTGTGGGAGTGGGCTACGGCCTGTCCGGGATTGCCGGGTCCCTTGCCGGCCAATCGTTTTCTTTGCAAACCTTTTTGACACTGCTGCTGTTTTCGGCCGGAATCGTACTGCTGTATCTTGGGATCGCCGTCTGGATCGGCTCGCTGTCCAAAAACCGCTGGCAGGCGTTGATCTTTGGCGTCGGCGTCTGGTTCCTCACCGTATTGGCCTGGCCCACACTGCTGATCTCCGTGCTGGGGACGCTCCCGTATGCGTGGATCCGACCAACTCTGGAAGTCGTAACCCTGCTGAATCCCGCCGAATTTATGCGGATTTTTACGGTTATGAAAATCGGCGGCGGCTCTGTCTTCGGTCCCGAGTATTACCGATGGGTGCAGTGGGCGCAGCGGCCGGGCGGCAGCATCGTGTTTGCGCTGGGATGCCTGGCGTGGATCTGGATGACGGTAGGTCTTACGATTCTCTCGTGGGAAAGAGGAAGATATCGTGGCTGAGAAAGTATTGGAGATTCTGCAGTTGAGCAAATCGATCAACGGAAAGACGATCGTCCATCCCTTCGATCTTGAATTGGAAGCGGGCCGGGTGCTCGCCCTCTGCGGGGGAAACGGCGCGGGCAAGAGCACGATTCTCAGGATGATCGCCGGAATCGCCCAGCCGACATCGGGAACCGTCCGGGTGTGCGGGATCGAATGGAAACGGCAGCGCAAAGCGTTCGCCGAACAGATCGGCTACATGCCTGACGATTTCCAATTCGGCCATGCGTTAACGGCCGGCGAAACGATTTATTTCTACGCCGGGCTTCGCGGCGTCAGCCATGCGAAAGCCGATGAAACGCTGGAGTTGGTCGGGCTTGCCTCCGCCAGAGACAAGCGCGTTTCGAGTTTTTCCAAAGGGATGCGGCAGCGCTTGCTGTTCGCCCAAGCGCTGCTGGCGGATCCGGCCCTCCTGATTCTCGACGAACCGACAAACGGACTCGATCCCTATTGGATGCAATCGTTTGTGTCGTTGGTAAACAACGTGAAAGAATCGGGCAAATCGGTGATTTTTTCGACCCATAATCTGCAAGCGGCGGAAGAAACCGCCGATCAAGTCGTTTTTCTGCAAGACGGGCGCATCAACAGTTCGGGAACGTTGGCGTATTACCGGGAAACCTACGGAACCGGAGGGCTGTCCGCAGCTTTCTCGGAACTGGTTGCCGCCCTGAACTGAAACGGATGCATCCGACCGGAATCCGAGTCTTTTCAAACGGCCCCGGACGCGGACCGGCCCGGCTCTGCATGATCCTTCCAAGCCGGGCCGGGCATTTTTTATTTGAAGATTGCTTTCATAAACTCTCCGATCTTGGTCATGAATGAATTCAACAAATCAAGAATCCCCAGACGCACTTGCACGGTCTGGGCGGTATTGCCGTCACCGGTCGGCACCTGTACGGTTGTCACCGGCTTTGATTTGGCATCCATATCTTTCGCCTGAACCGCGTCACCATTGGCCAAGTCCACGAAACAAAGGGGTGGAAACAAAACGCACCACCAGTTTTGGCCCTGGCCTGCCCCGATCACGATCCGCAGCGCCTCGTAGTCACCCGCCGGATACACCTTGTCGCCGTAAAGTTTCGTCGGAAACGGCACCATGCCGTAATCGGTCCGCAGTTGATAGGACGCGCCCGCTTCCCGAATGACACCCGCCGCCGCCTCGTTTAATTCGGGCACGGCCGCCTGAATGGCCTGACGGGCTTCTTCCCGGCTGCCAACCCCGCGCAGGCGCTTGCCGACTTCGTCGATGATGCGGTCGCGAACCTTCCGTTTGAGGGCTTGATCTTCCGGTGAATCGGAGTTGGCGATAATCCGCAGGCGCACAGCCTCATCCGGTATTCCGGCCGCCTCTTCGCCGTCCGCCACCGGGATGGCGGCAGAGGCTCCCGCATTGGGTTTTTGCAGTTCAATTCCGGTCAGTTGCGCACTTTGTGCCGTTCCTTGCGCCAAAACGGTTTGCCATCCGCCTGACAGACCGCCCAACAAAAGCAAACCCGCAATTCCCGCCGCAATTCGCACCCGCATTTTGCGTCCTCCCCTTTTTCCCGCAGACGTTCAATTCCTGTTAGCCTCAGTATCGTCCGGGGAAAAAGGGGTTATACTTGTCTCGCAAAAAATTTCGTAGAATCGAAGTGGTATCGAAACTAATGTCATCAGTGCCCGGATGGTTGAGCCAGCTTTCGCACCGTCTCCACCGCTTCCGGATTTTCCAGCGAGGAGAGATCGCCCGCTTCCTTGTTCAGGTACGCGGCGCGCATCGCGCGGCGCAGGACCTTGCCGTTACGGGTTTTCGGCAAATCCGCCACGAAATGGATCGCTTTCGGCCGCAGCGCTTTCCCCATTTTTTCCGCCACCAGATCCAACAGTTCCTGTTCCAAGGCGGAACTTGCCTCGACTCCCGGTTTCGGCACGACAAAGCAGACGATGACCTCGCCCTTGATTTCGTCCGGAACCCCTATGGTGCCCGCCTCGACGACAGCTTCGTGTCCGACCAGGACCGACTCCACCTCCGCCGGGCCGACCCGCTTGCCCGCCACGTTCAACGTATCGTCCGAACGGCCGGTAATCGTCCAGAACCCTTCGTCATCAAGAATGACCCAGTCCCCGTGCACCCAGGTGTCAGGCCAGCGGTTCCAATAGGTGTCCTCATACCGCTCCGGCTCCTGCCAAAAGCCGTTTGTCATGCCGACCCACGGCTGTTTGATGACCAATTCGCCAACCGTGTTGCGAACCGGTTGTCCGTTTTCGTCATAGACGTGAACATCCATCCCCGGCAGCGGCGAGTTGAACGTAATCGGAGCAATCGGCTTCAAGAGGACATTCCCGAGAATGCCGCCGGAGATCTCCGTACCGCCGGAGTAGTTGAAAATCGGGATTCTGCCGTTGCCCACTTTTTCGAACAACCACATCCACGGTTCCGGATTCCAAGGCTCCCCGGTCGAACCGATCACGCGCAGGCTGCCGATATCATGTTTCTTGACCCAGGATTCGCCGTGCTTCATCAGCGAGCGAATCAGGGTCGGCGAGATTCCGAGATGCGTTACTTGATGATCCGCCACCAGCTTCCACAGACGATCCGGTTCCGGATAATCGGGCGATCCTTCGTACAGAACGGCTGTCGCGCCGTTCAAGAACGCCCCGAATACCAAAAACGGCCCCATCATCCAGCCCATGTCGGTTACCCAAAGCAGGGTTTCGCCCTGTTTCAGATCCATCCCAAACCCGGCGTCAAACGCCGCTTTCAGCGGAAATCCCGCATGCGTGTGCACCGCCCCTTTCGGCCGGCCGGTGGTGCCCGACGTGTAGAGCAGCATTAACGGCTCCGAACTTCCCATCACCTCAGACGAAAGACTGTCTGTCCCACCGCCTGCCGCTTCCAAATCCGTCCAATCGATATCCCGTCCGTCTGTCCACGGAATCTCGCGGCCCAAGCGGCGGACAACCACCACTTTCTCGACCGAAGGAGACATGGCAACCGCGCGATCCGCTTCTTCTTTCATCGCCACCGCCTTGCCGCGGCGCAGGAACCCGTCGGCCGTGACGAGCATCTTCGCCGTCGCCGCATCCGACCGTTTCGCCACCGCGTCCGCTCCGTACCCGGAAAAAGCGGGGGAGAACATCGCGCCGATTTTTGCGATCGCCAGCATGGCGACAACCGTTTCCGGAATCATCGGCATATAGATCGAGATGCGATCCCCTCTTTCAATTCCTTGCCGGCGAAGTCCTTGGGCAACGCGGGCGACCCAAGCGCTCAATTCGGTGAACGTATACCGCTTGACGGTTCCGTCGTCACCTTCCCAGACAAGCGCCGTTCGGCCGGCCGTAGCGGGATCGTTCGCCCATTTGTCAACGGCGTTGTGAACCACATTCAATTGACCGCCCACATACCAGTTCGGCCATTTGATTCCTCTCGACAAATCGAGGGTTTGTTCGTACGGGCGGAACCACTCGATTCCAAGCGCTTTCTCCGCTTCTTTCCAGAACCAGGCCACGTCATTTACAGAAGCTTGCAAAAAAGAGTCATACTCGTTAAATCCCAGCTGTTTCATCCATTGATAGAGACGGGTCGATTCGATCAGTGATTGTGTGGGAAACCATACCGCTTTGCTGCTCATGTTTTTCCTCTCCCTGTTTCAGTTTCAAACTTGGCGCGGGCGGTCTGCTGCGGCAGCTTAGAAAATCAGCAGCGCCGCCCCAAAGATCGTGAATCCAAACAGCAACGCCATCACGCAATAGCCCATAATATCGCGAATCGTCAGCCCAGCCAGCGCCAGGATCGGCAGTGCCCAGAACGGCTGGATCATGTTAAAAACGCCTTCACCAAACGCGACAGACATCGAAATCTTGCCGAGATACGCCGGTGACGTTTGGCCGAGCGCCAACGCCGCCTGAATCGAGACAGGCCCTTGTACCGCCCAGTGGCCACCCCCTGACGGAACGAACATCGTGATTATGCAGGACCCGATATAGTTTAAAAACGGCAGGGTATGAACGGTGGCAGCTTTCACCAGCTCGCTGGCCAGCACTGTTTGCAAAGGATCGATCCCTTTGGCCGGCTGATACGCCATCAGCGCCATGATGCCCCCGTACAAGGGGTATTGCAGCAGCAGCGAACCGGACGCCTTTGCCGATTCACAGAACGCCCGCACGTAGCGGATCGGCGTCCAGTGCAAAAGAAGCCCCAGCAAAGTAAACAACAGGATCATCGTGTTGATCGTAACAGTTCCGTGCAGCGGGCCGAAAAACTCGTAGAACCCGGCAACGACCAGGATCAAGTTTAAAATCCACGCATTTTCCAGAACGCTCGCAAACGTCTTCGGCTGCGCCGGTTGCGCCGCCGGTTCGGCGGCGACTGCAATCTCCGCGTTGAACAAAGCGCTGCGGTCAATCGGTTTGATATCGCGCGGTGCGATCCATTTCAGCATGAACGGGAAAAGGACCAGCGTCACAACCACCGGTACGATGTTGTACGCCGTCAGAATGTCATTTTCAATACTGACGGTTTGTTTGGTCAGTTTGTAAATGATGTTCAGCGAACTCGTCGGATCGGCATTGGCCAGCACGATCGAACTGGAAAAACCGGATGTCCATGTGATAAAGCCCATATATGCGGCCGCCACCACATACCCGAAATCCATCTGCTCCAGCCGCTTCGCGATCTCTTTCGCCAAAATCGTGCCGATCACCAGCCCCAGACCCCAGTTGAGAAGCGACCCGACAGCCCCCGCCAAAAAACACATGACAGCCGCCTGCACCTGATTCTGCGGGATCGCCGCCAGCCGCTCCAACCCTCTTTTGATCAGCGGCGCTTGCGCCAAAGTGGTGCCGCACACCAGGATCAACGTCATCTGCAAAGCGAACGTAAAGATGTTCTGCGATCCCCAAACCCCTTGATACCAGGCGTTGACGACACCGCTTAGGGTAGTTTGCGGAACCAGCCAGAAATCGAGCGCTACGACCAGCAGCGTCAGCAATATCGCAAACAGATACGGGTCAGGCATATACCTCTGTATATAACGTACAAAAAAATTCGTTAATTTTGCAAACATCGGCTTCCCTCCTGACGGTGAATACATTCTGCGGCCTACAAAAACGTGCCGCTCCTGCCCCCATTGTAGTCCAGCTTGAACGGGGGCTATTGCGCCGTATAGCCCCCGTCGATCACAACAGGCACTCCCGTAATGCCGGCTGCTTTGTCGCTTGCGAGGAACACCGCATACTCGGCGATTTCCTGCACCGACAACAGGCGTTTTTGCGGAACGAGCGGATAGATCACTTCTTCCAGCACTCTTTCCAGCGGAACGTTTCTCGTCTTTGCCAAATCTTCCAACTGGCCGCGAACCAGCGGCGTATCCACATACCCGGGACACAGGGCGTTCACCGTGATTCCATGAGCCGCGCCCTCCAGGGCCGCCACTTTTGTCAGCCCGATCACACCGTGTTTCGCGCTGTTGTAGGCCGCTTTTCCGGCAAATCCGATCAGCCCGTTGATCGATGCGATGTTGATCACACGGCCAAAACGTTGCCGCTTCATGATCGGAAACGCATGCCTGATCCCAATAAAGGGAGCAGTCAACATCACTTTGATCAGCAGTTCAAACTTTTCGGTCGGGAAGTCCTCAATCGGCGCTACATACTGCAGGCCTGCGTTGTTGACGAGAATGTCGAGCCTTCCGTAAGATTGAACCGCCATTTCGATGGTTTGCCGGAACTGGGCTTCGTTCGTCACGTCGCACGCGACTCCTGCCGTTTGCGATCCCTCATCTTGCAGCTCTTTGGCCGCCGCCTGGACGGCCTCCCCATTGAGATCCGACAGTACCACTTTCGCTCCTTCTTTGGCGAACGCACGGGCGATTGCAAGGCCGATGCCGCTGGCGGCGCCGGTTACAAGAGCGACTTTTTCCGTCAAAGCTTTTTCCATTCTGGATCCCTCCGACATCCTGATTACCTGGCCATTTCATTCAACATGGCTGCCAAACGGTTGATGTGTTGCACGATCGCAGACAATCCCTGGGCTCCCGCCGCTTGTTCCTGGCCGGAAGCGGCCACCGATTCCGCTTGTGCAAGAATGTCCTTCACGCTCTCCTGCACTTTGCCGACATTGGCATTGACTTCCTTGGCGGAAGCTTGCGCTTCGTTTGCCAACCGCCGAACTTCGTTGGCGACGACGGAGAAACTCCGACCGAATTGGCCCGCGTGAGCTGCCTCGATTGCGGCGTTTAACCCCAGCAGATTGGTTTGGCTTGCGATTTGGGCGATGACTTGATTCACCTTGTTGATCTCCGCCATCTGTTCGGCCAACGTTTTCGACAAGGTCACAATCCCGAGATTGGCGCTCGCAAGGGATTCCGCGTGCCGGGCAAAATCTTCCGCCGTTGCGGAGAGTTCTTCCGTCATGGCCGACAGCTCTTGCGCCGATTCGTACAGCTTCTCTTGCCGCTCCGTCGATAAGCAGCAGACGATTCCCCCGGACACCCGGTGTTCTTCTGCAAAAACGGGGACAGCCATGGCAATATAAGGGATACCAAATAGCGATTTGTCCATCGTTTTTTTGACAGGCTTTCCCGTCGACATCGCCTCGGCCAGTACAGTCCCTTTTTTTACGCGATCACCTGCCCGCACTCCCAAATCAAAATTTGGACTTGCTTCCGCATACAAATACGTCGTCAGATCCGAAACGCACAGCAGCGATTCCGCGTTCAGGTCCAGCAACCGTTTAAAAATGGGGGCATATTCAATCAGCGAAGAAAGATTCATAAATTCCCCCCCCCATCGCCAATAGGCTGTTTGAAAATAGACACCTAGAAAATAGACACCGCAAAGGCAAGGATGAAGACCGTAAGCGTTTTCACAACCGTAATGGCAAAAATATCCTTATACGACTGACGATGGGTCAGTCCCGTGATCGCCAGAAGCGTGATGACCGCACCGTTATGCGGCAGCGTATCCATTCCGCCGGACGCCATCGACGCGATCCGATGCAACAGCTCGGGGCTGATGCCGGCCGATTGCGCCAATTGCAGATATTGCTTGCCCATCACTTCGAGCGCGATCGACATCCCGCCGGACGCGGAACCGGTAATGCCGGCCAGGACGTTCACCGCTACGGCTTCCGATACAAGCGGATGGTTGCTTGCTCCCAAAATCCATCCCTGAATCAATTTAAAACCGGGCAGTGTCTTGACCACATTTCCGAAACCGACCTCGGACGCCGTATTAAAAATCGCCAGCAGCGCTCCCGCCGCGGCAGTCGTGAGGCCGGCTGCCAGTTTGTTTTGCACGCCCTTGAGATTGATCGCCATCGCCGCCAGGATTCCGATGGTCAACGCGATGATCAACGCCCAGGAGGAAGCTACCGTTTTGACGTTGGCAATATTGAAGTTCTTCTTTAAAATTTCGGGATCGTACCAAGCGGTGACTGTCAGAAATCCCCTGCTTAACAGGTAATTGAACAGCAACACCAGCACCAGCGGCAGCAGCGACAGCCAAATATTCGGATACTTCTCATCCGGTTTGACTTCCGGTTCGTTGATATGCCCTTCGCCATACCCTTCCCCGACCGCTTCCGCTTGTTTGCGCCGGCGCTCCAACCAGAACATGCCGCCGGCAAAGACCATCAGGCCGCCGATAATTCCCACCGCGGGAGCCGCATAAGCATCGGTCCCGAAATAATTCGTCGGGATAATGTTCTGAATTTGCGGAGTGCCCGGAAGCGCGTCCATCGTGAAGGTGAAGGCGCCCAGTGCGATCGTCCCCGGAATCAAGCGCTTCGGAATATTTGCCTCGCGGAAAATCGCCGCCGCGAACGGATACACGGCAAACGCCACCACGAACAGCGATACGCCGCCGTAGGTCAAAATCGCGCAAGCCAACACGACCGCCAGAATCGCCCGCTTCGAACCGACCGCTTTTACGATTCCCTGCGCAATCGACGCGGCGGCCCCGCTCATTTCCATCACTTTTCCGAAGATGGCCCCAAGCAGGAAAATCGGGAAAAACGACTTCACGTAGTTCGCCGCGTTGACCATAAACGTTTCCGAATAACTCGGCATCAGCGGAAGTCCCGACAAAACGACCGCCAAAAGCGTGAAGATCGGCGCGAACACGATCACCGGAAAGCCCCGGTAGGCAAAAAACATCAGGAGCCCCAGTGAAACGAGAATCGCGATTACCTCAATAAACATTTGACCCCTTCCTTTCTCCTTTTTATTTTTTGTGACAAATATTTGTCTGTAGTTAGAAAATAAGCAAGATTCATGCCAATATTGTTTTTAAGCAAACTGTTCATTATTCGCCTGTTTCGAGTCCAGAATTCTGGAATGGTTCTCATTCGCTCCCACCGGAAAGCCCCAAAAACAATGAGTCCAGAATTTTGGACGCAATTCCAAAATTATGGACTCATTTCTGTTTACCTGTCAGAAAACCGTATTTTTCAAGTTTTTGATAAAGGCTCGACTTGCTGATTCCAAGAATCCTCGCCGCCTCCAGTTTATTCCTGCCGGTTGCGGCAAGCGCCCTAGCAATCGCCTCGCGCTCGGCGGACTCAAGGCTCTCTTTCAACGTTCGGACGCCGGGAGCCAGCCCCTGATTTTCCGGGATCGGGATCAACAAATGCTCCGCTTTCAGACGGTCCCCGTCCATCATATGCAACGCCCGTTCCAGCACATTCCGCAGTTCCCGCACGTTGCCCGGCCAAGAATACCCCCGAAGCGCATCCCAGACGTCGTCATCGATCTCTCTTACGATCAGCCCCGTCGCATCCATCAATTGTTCCAGCAAATCCCGGACCAGCGCCGGCAGATCTTCAAGACGTTCCCGCAAAGAGGGCAGCTTCAGGGTTACGACATTCAGCCGGTAGAACAAATCCTCGCGAAACTTTCCCTCCTTGATCTGAACCGCCAGGTCCCGGTTGGTGGAAGCGATCACCCGGACATCGACCGGAACCGGTCTGGTTCCGCCGACGCGCTCCACCTCTTTTTCCTGCAGGACACGCAGCAGCTTAGCCTGCAAAGCGAGAGGCATGTCCCCGATCTCATCCAATAAAATCGTCCCGTGATGGGCCAACTCAAACCTTCCTTTCTTGCCTTTCCGCAACGCTCCGGTAAAAGCGCCTTCGTCGTAACCGAACAACTCCGACTCCAACAAAGAGTCGGGAATCGCCGCGCAGTTGACCCGGATAAAAGGCCCCATCGCACGCCGGCTGGCGGCATGGATGGCATGGGCGAACAGTTCTTTTCCCGTGCCACTTTCACCCGTGATCAACACGGTTGTATCCGTTTTCGCCACTTTTTGCGCCAGATTTTTCACCGCCTGCAGCTTGGGGCTGGAGCCGGCGATTTGTTCGAAACGGTAGTACGCTCCGAGCCGGCGGCGAAGCTCGCCTTTATAGTACGCCAACTCCTGTTTCAATTGGTCGACGGTGGCGGCCAGCGCATGCAGCTGCCGGACGTCTTGGAAGGTGACCGTCCCCAATACGGCAACCAGTTTCCCTTCTTCAAAAATCGGAATCCGGTTGGCGATCATATCTTGTCCTTTGATCCGTTGAATGTCCGCGATTTCCGCCTCTCCCGTTTTGGCGACAATGTGCATCCGCGTATTTTCGATCACCTCGGTCACATGCCGCCCGATCACGTCCTGCACCCCCAGGAAATCCCGGTAGCTCCGGTTCATCAACAGGATTTTTCCGTCAGGGTCGGTCAACACAACCGATTCATACGCATTCTCCAAAACCGTCTCCAGCAGTTTGCAATAGTTCTGAGGTTCCCTCTCCCCCATAAAAAATTACCCCCCTACGCTTCGCAGCGGCCAGATCACCGTCTCGACCCGATGCGCGTAATGCAAAACCGGCTCGGCATCCGGCAAGCGGATGTCATGCGCCAGCGCCATCGTGTTTGTCGATATCCCCGCTTCCGCCCGCTGCAGCGGCAACGGCAGATGGTGAATATCCCCGCGGCAAATCTGTCCTTTTTTGCCGATCGCATACAGACAATACCGTTCCGTCAACCAGTGTGCCAGCGTTCCCGGCTGCGCGGCCGATACGTCCGAAACAGGCCGGTATTGTGCCGCAAATTCCGCCGCAGGCGCATTCGGATGAATTCTTCGCAACGTGTAAGCCGTATGTCTCCTGGCGGCGCGAACATCGATTTTGGCGTGAAAGTACGGCAATCGCAACCACCGTCTGGCCATCCATACGGCCAGCGGATTGGCGGCGTCCAAACTGAAGAAAAAAACACACGGTTTGCCGTCAATTGTCACATAGGTGCGAACGTTAGTTTGTGCAAATGCCGACGCAAACGGAACCGGAGGCAGCCACCGCAACCGGATTCCGCTCATCCGTAACGCCACTACGCTCACCCACGCTCCTCCGTCATAGGTGTCCAACTGCAGAGCGTCCGGAACCAAAGCCCGGATCGCGGCGGGCGATACCGGCCAGTGCGCAAACAAGACATTATGCCAGGTCTGTAAGGTCTCTTTCCGGGTTTCAATCCCTCATAGGTACGATTCAATCCGGATGTGCTACCCGCCTCTGGTAGAAAACTCAGCCATTGGTTTCAATCCCTCATAGGTACGATTCAATCCCTTTCCGGACTCCAAGAATGATAGCACCAATCCCGTTTCAATCCCTCATAGGTACGATTCAATCATAACCAGCATTTTTTCTCTCCCAATGCTTCTCAGTTTCAATCCCTCATAGGTACGATTCAATCAAGAAGATCCTAAAGTAACATAATCTTGCAAAGCACCAGTTTCAATCCCTCATAGGTACGATTCAATCGCAGGGTATAAAAAACCCTGCTAACATGATATACTATGTTTCAATCCCTCATAGGTACGATTCAATCCTCGGCAAGCGTTCGCCTTATCGCCGCTTACTTTTGTGTTTCAATCCCTCATAGGTACGATTCAATCCTCACATAAGCCACCGGATACGTTTGCCCAGAAGGGTTTCAATCCCTCATAGGTACGATTCAATCGGGATCCCCCCGGAGGATGCACAGTTTCTTGAAACTCGGTTTCAATCCCTCATAGGTACGATTCAATCCTATTGACCCCCTCCTAGTAACTTTCGGGTAAGTAAAAGTTTCAATCCCTCATAGGTACGATTCAATCGTTCGTGAAGTCATCGAGCTTCCGCCGAATCGCGTGTTTCAATCCCTCATAGGTACGATTCAATCTCGGTGCGAAAACTGTATGGGGGTGCTGTGTGATGGGTTTCAATCCCTCATAGGTACGATTCAATCATATTGTTCTGCCGCGATAGGAACCGTCATCGAGGTTTCAATCCCTCATAGGTACGATTCAATCACGGCTGGAGGTGTTTATTGAGCCTGATCAGAAAGAGTTTCAATCCCTCATAGGTACGATTCAATCTTGCCAACGATGCGCCGGTAGACACCGGGAGACTTCGGGGTTTCAATCCCTCATAGGTACGATTCAATCTTTGATTAAGTTCAGCCTGCAGTTTTTCGTTCTTCTGTTTCAATCCCTCATAGGTACGATTCAATCCATCCCGGATGGTATGGACGATGTTCCCTTGCCGCTGTTTCAATCCCTCATAGGTACGATTCAATCGAAGGGCGTGAGAAATAGTTATTGACTATAGTATAAAAGTTTCAATCCCTCATAGGTACGATTCAATCGAGTTCGATCATCAACCTGGTCAACTCTGACACAAACTTGGTTTCAATCCCTCATAGGTACGATTCAATCGATTCGGCCTCTAGGTCAGCGCGGGATTTTCTAAGAGTTTCAATCCCTCATAGGTACGATTCAATCCAGTTACAGCGCGTTGCAGGAACGAGTCGAAGACTTGTTTCAATCCCTCATAGGTACGATTCAATCCCCTTCAGCCCCATGCTGATCAGGACAGTTGCCAAAATGTTTCAATCCCTCATAGGTACGATTCAATCATAGGTGGAGCGACTATATACGTGGTAGCATGGATAGTTTCAATCCCTCATAGGTACGATTCAATCGTGATGGATTTTGTTGTTTCCAATCTTGTAATCTACATGGTTTCAATCCCTCATAGGTACGATTCAATCCCGGCCAGCAAGGCGCCGGCGTTTAAAGCGGGGAAGACGTGTTTCAATCCCTCATAGGTACGATTCAATCTTCTGGAGGGCAGCGTTGTAATCTTTACGGGTCGCAGAGTTTCAATCCCTCATAGGTACGATTCAATCTTGAAGCTCCTTTGCAAGATTTTGTTCCCGTTGAGGAAGTTTCAATCCCTCATAGGTACGATTCAATCGGTTTTGGCATGTCTTTCTCTCACACCACCCTTTCTTGTTTCAATCCCTCATAGGTACGATTCAATCCGGTACCGTGGCAAAAGCGTTTACTGAGATCGTTTCAAGTTTCAATCCCTCATAGGTACGATTCAATCTCGAAATTTCCTTTGTCATCTACGAACTTAACCCTGTGAGTTTCAATCCCTCATAGGTACGATTCAATCATGAATGGAAGTCCGTACATGACGCACCACCTGACTCAGTTTCAATCCCTCATAGGTACGATTCAATCCGCTCGACTTCTCGCCTATAACCAACGTGATCACAGTTTCAATCCCTCATAGGTACGATTCAATCGGAACATCGGATCCGGGCTCGTCTCCGCCATGTGCCGGTTTCAATCCCTCATAGGTACGATTCAATCGGGGGGGCGGTGTGATGGCGATTCTTCAAAGTGTCATGTTTCAATCCCTCATAGGTACGATTCAATCGTTTAAAAATTATCCCAGGTTTTTTGTTATGACTTCACAGTTTCAATCCCTCATAGGTACGATTCAATCCATAGGTCCTGCTGCAGGTGAGGCCGGAGGAATTCTATGTTTCAATCCCTCATAGGTACGATTCAATCAAGAAAACGTCAAAATACCACCTGAGACACCGCAAAGTTTCAATCCCTCATAGGTACGATTCAATCGCCGATCAGCTGAAGGCAATCGCCGCTATCAGACGGGTTTCAATCCCTCATAGGTACGATTCAATCACTGTATGTGAAAGTCCCTAATAGTATATCATGATAGTTTCAATCCCTCATAGGTACGATTCAATCGAGACCCGGAAATCCGGATCGCCTTCATCGTACTCCTGGTTTCAATCCCTCATAGGTACGATTCAATCGATCGCCCGCCACGTGCAGGCGGTCTATTTATTTTGGTTTCAATCCCTCATAGGTACGATTCAATCCCTCACCTCCATTGTGATTACATTTTATCGCTATAGTGTTTCAATCCCTCATAGGTACGATTCAATCCTTCTTCAATAACTCTGACCTTCTCAATCAGAGCGTTGTTTCAATCCCTCATAGGTACGATTCAATCGTTGGCGCAACCCCCTTCGCTTGTCGGCCTGAGCAGTGTTTCAATCCCTCATAGGTACGATTCAATCGCCGCCCAGGCCATCGCCCCGTACCCCGCAACCCCGAGTTTCAATCCCTCATAGGTACGATTCAATCGAACATCGTTGCGATCGACTATCAGGGACAAATCGGTTTCAATCCCTCATAGGTACGATTCAATCGTTGGGCTGTCCTCGATCTATCGAGGGTCGATCCAGTTTCAATCCCTCATAGGTACGATTCAATCCCACGCCCATGCCGCCGACTCCGGCCCCGGGGACTGGGTTTCAATCCCTCATAGGTACGATTCAATCGCGGGCATGAACAGGACGTAGCGGTCGGGATTCCGGTGTTTCAATCCCTCATAGGTACGATTCAATCCAGCAACAATCACATTAGAAAATATCGGTATGGAAACGCAGTTTCAATCCCTCATAGGTACGATTCAATCACTGGAAGTATACCCCCTACCACCAACAGAAAAGCCGTTTCAATCCCTCATAGGTACGATTCAATCATGCTGTAGACGCCGTTTCCGATCTTAAAGGTGGCCGTTTCAATCCCTCATAGGTACGATTCAATCGCAAAACGTGCGGGAAATCATTTCGGTGTTGAATTGTTTCAATCCCTCATAGGTACGATTCAATCCGGCTTAGAGGTCACGTAGAACCTTTTGTGATTTCTGTTTCAATCCCTCATAGGTACGATTCAATCGAGCGCGATGATTATGCTGAAACAGTGCTCGAACTCAGTTTCAATCCCTCATAGGTACGATTCAATCCCGGAGGGTGGCTGTGTTCGCGCATTACTTCTTGCGCGTTTCAATCCCTCATAGGTACGATTCAATCGCAGCCGCCTCGGCTACATACGAACATAATGTGAATTGTTTCAATCCCTCATAGGTACGATTCAATCTCTTCCGAGGCGCTTCATGTTGTAGATGAGGACCAGATGTTTCAATCCCTCATAGGTACGATTCAATCCTTTCAGGACCTGAATCTCGAGATTCAGATCCCTCACCTGTTTCAATCCCTCATAGGTACGATTCAATCGAAATAGAAAGAGCTTGCCATAATAGCAAGACCGAGTTTCAATCCCTCATAGGTACGATTCAATCTTTGAAACCAAATATTGAAATGAACGTTAGTTCTTTGTTTCAATCCCTCATAGGTACGATTCAATCTTTCCATTCCAATCGAACCAAAAAATTTCATGCGAAGTTTCAATCCCTCATAGGTACGATTCAATCCACCAAATCCCTGTCCTTATCCAATTTGCGAAGATACAGGTTTCAATCCCTCATAGGTACGATTCAATCCATCAGACCACCCCCTGTTTAGAAGAAAGACTCTTGAGTTTCAATCCCTCATAGGTACGATTCAATCCGGTGACAGTAGATAGAAAGACCGAAATGAAGCAAAGTTTCAATCCCTCATAGGTACGATTCAATCATGGATGGTGCCGGTCAGTGTATAGTACTCAACGAGTTTCAATCCCTCATAGGTACGATTCAATCCATAGTCAGGTCTGTACTCACCCAGTGTCCTCAAAAGTTTCAATCCCTCATAGGTACGATTCAATCACTCCATTTGCTGTGCAGATTGTTATGTCTCGTGAAGTTTCAATCCCTCATAGGTACGATTCAATCAAGTATTGTCCTACGAATACATCCCAGTCACCATAGTTTCAATCCCTCATAGGTACGATTCAATCACTATCACAATTAACGGAGGTTTTACCATGTTCAAAGGTTTCAATCCCTCATAGGTACGATTCAATCTTATCACCGAACATCATCCAGGACATCAAACGGGATCGTTTCAATCCCTCATAGGTACGATTCAATCCAAATTCAAGGAGTGATAAATATGCAAGACATAACATTGTTTCAATCCCTCATAGGTACGATTCAATCGGAAGTTATTTTCTCAGGTCAGAGATGCACGAACATGTTTCAATCCCTCATAGGTACGATTCAATCCCTACCAAGCCGACGAAACAGTAAATCAACTAAAACAGGTTTCAATCCCTCATAGGTACGATTCAATCGAGGCCAATTGATCAGCCGCCGAAGGGAGGTGAGAAGTTTCAATCCCTCATAGGTACGATTCAATCACGGGAAACGGGTTGGAAGATGCCGAATACGTCCGAGTTTCAATCCCTCATAGGTACGATTCAATCAATCCAGAATCTTTTGCTGTCTTTGCCGCCGGAGGTGTTTCAATCCCTCATAGGTACGATTCAATCTTTGGAACTTTAGGAGGGAATTGATCATGATGCTTATGTTTCAATCCCTCATAGGTACGATTCAATCGTCATGACGCTGGAACAGATCATCCAGAACGAAGTGTTTCAATCCCTCATAGGTACGATTCAATCGAGGTCCACGATCCGGATCTGATCGCCAGCCTACTCGAGTTTCAATCCCTCATAGGTACGATTCAATCCCCATCGTTTTCGTTATCATCAGCAACAAGATGAAAGGTTTCAATCCCTCATAGGTACGATTCAATCCATTAGAAGCCCATAAAACAGGCATTTCAAAACATCGTACGTACAATCTCTGCGAAATCGCCCACCTCCATCATAATACGATGGGTCTAGTTGCATCAAGGGTTCTTCGAAAAAACAGATTGTCGTCGACCCCCGGGGGTTTTTACGCTACTGGAGGTCGACGACAGATTCTGCCCGTCATAGGATCAACGATTGACCGCCTTTTTCCAGGCCGATGATTTCCCGCCGGGAAGATGTGCAGAAAGGCATCACCGCCGTCATATCCGTGTTGGCCAACAAACTGTATGAATACGGTGTGACGCTAAAAGCAAATGAAGTCGTCTTATCAGGGGCTTTGTCCGCTGCAGTTAACGCCCAGGCAGGAGACCGTTTCAAGGTCGAATTCACTCCTCTGGGATCGGTTGAACTCTCCTTTGGCAATCATATTTAGGGTCTGTTGAACGATTCTGGGAAATCCTTTCACCACAAGGATCTTGAGATCTTTGTATCGAATTGAGGTGCATGAATTTTGTATGAGATCCTGTAAAAACCGTGCACATGAGGTGTTCTTCTTGTACCGACCAACCAAACAACAGATTTCTTATTGCCTTCGGCGCATTGCAGGAATATCTGGGCCTGAGCCGATCGGGAAACCATCGGCAGGTTACGTCCCCTATCTCCAACACTTCGTCAGGCTGCCAAGTTTCCAGGAAGTCGGGTCACGGAGCTCGGGCCGCGAACCGACAGCATGGAAGTGACGCCCGACAAGTCGGCGATGAAGCATTTGAGGATGATGGACCAGTCATTTTTACACAGTTGGTGAATATTCATTTCCAGTTGAACTGGAAACGAAATAAAAAAATCCCCTTACTACTGTAGAAGGAAGCATGTATCTGGGGGTATAGGAAAGTCCTTGCCCCATCTGCCTCGGCGAATGCTGAGAGGCTATTAAAATTCCAAGGAGGGGAGCATCCCAATGGTTAAAAATCACGATATCCCTACAAGACTGACTCCGGAACAGATCGAATTGATCAACGGAGAAACACTCGTTCTCTTAAGCACCGTGGAAAGGGAAACGCAAACGCCAAGCATTTCCGCCATTTCCTGGGTCAAGGCGCTTGCAGCGGATCGAATACGCTTTGCCGTGATGAACAACTCGCGGATCGTTGCCAATATTCAAGCAAACCCGCGCGTAACACTTTGTGTGATCGGGCTTGGAACCGTGTATTCCATAGTCGGCACCTGCCGTATTCTTGCGGAAAAAATGGATGGCGTCGCGATGCCGCTTGCCAAAATCGAAGTGAATTCCGCAAAAAGCCAAGGTTTTAGACAATCAGGTATTCGAGTCATTGTTGAAATAGACAGAATTATGGTTTTTTCAACAATCTCCTGCCATTTCGATAATCCCCCGTTATAGGCAAGTCAGTTGCGGTGCAGACCATACTTCCGCATCAGCTCTACCGTTTCCCGGTCAAGGGGCGTCCCGCGTTCTTCCAGGCCGACCATTACTTTTCCCCTCCGTTCCGGGTTGAGATTCTGCCCGAATTTGAACTTGGCCGTCAGATCCTCAATATCGAGTCTGACGATCGCGACCGCTTGCAGGTTTGCGGCATATGCCCCGTCCGCCGGATCAATCGGTTCGAAGCCGCCCTCCGGTTGGAGTTTCCCCATGAACGCGGTAAGTACCGGTGCTTTTTCGTTCAGCTCCTCGACCGCAAACGCGCGGCCCTTGATTGTTACGGATTTGAAAAAGGTGGTTGCGGGACATGCCAATTTTGGGTCCAACAGGTAAGAAGGAACTCGGGCGTACTCTTTTGCAACCGAGAACGTAACCCGGTTGTCCGTTTTTAGGTCCTCCATCTTCTCCCCGATTTTGCTGCCGTGAAAATAAATCGCTCCGTCATGATAGACAAAATTGAGCGGTTTGACATGCGGCCACCCGTCTTCCCCCACCGTGGCCAGAAAACCGAAGCTCATCTCCGCCAAAAACGCTTCGATCTCCGCCCGTTCCGTGATTGAAAACTCTTTTCTTCTCATCCCGGTTCCCTCCTCAAGCCAAACTGGATTGTCCTTTTTCTTATTCTAGAACAGGAACCGATATTAAAAAAGATCCACACCCCGTTCATTCCTCTCCGCAAGGAACAAACGGGGTGTCACGCTTCCGATCCGGCGGTCATTTACTCGTCTCCGTTGGTGCAGCAGCGGATCGTTTCGATCTTGTTGTCATGTCGGGTACCGCAAATCCGGCAGGTCAACTCGTCGGAAAATTCGCGGGCATCGCGGAAGACGACGATTTTTCCGGAGGAAGAGTCGATTTCAAACTGACCGTTGCCGCTCTTTCTGATCGTGTAAAGGGTATCGCCAAAAACGAATCTCATCCCGTCCATCGCCTCATCCGACATGCCCAATCCCCTGTTTGTTTCGATCCACTTGTTTACCAATTTCAAGCCGGTGGTCATCTGAATCCTCTCCTTCGTTTTTTGTTTATTGTACTATAACAGTTATATAATTTCAATACCTGTTGTATAATTATTATCCACAGACGAAAAGGTTACTGATTTTCGCCAAATCAGCAACCTCGACAGCGGTGCAGGCATTATTTTTGAACTTCAAAGGAGCTTTTGAGGGAAACGATACGGTTGAACACCAGCCGTTCCTTGGTGGTGAATTTCGGATCCACGTTAAAATAGCCGTGCCGGAAAAACTGGAACTTGTCATGCGGTTTCACGTTTTTCATATTCGGCTCGACAAATCCGTGCACAATCTCCAACGAGTTCGGATTCACAAGGTCGAGAAATGATTTTCCGGTTTCCGGCTCGTCCAAAATCAACACATCGTACAACCTGAACTCCGCAGGTACTGCATGCCGGGCGTCCACCCAGTGGATCGTGCCTTTCACCTTTCTGCCGGTGAACCCCGTGCCGCTTTTCGTTTCGGGATCGTACGTGCAGTGCAGCTCGACGATATTGCCGAATTCGTCCTTGATCGCTTCGTTGCATTTGATGAAATAGGCGTGTTTGAGGCGAACCTCGTTTCCGGGGAACAGCCTGAAGTATTTGCTCGGCGGATTTTCCATGAAATCGTCCCGTTCGATATAAATCTCGCGGGAGAACGGAATCAACCGTGTGCCCATTTCCGGATTTTCCGGATTGATCTCTGCCTCAAGCATCTCCACCTGATCTTCCGGGTAGTTGGTGATCACCACTTTTAACGGCCTTAGAACGGCCATCGTTCTCGGTGCTTTCAATTTCAAATCTTCCCGGATGAAGTGTTCCAACATTTTGACATCCACCAAGCTGTTGCTCTTGGCAACGCCGATTTCCCGCGCGAAGTTCCGAATCGACTCCGGGGTGTAACCCCTTCTTCGCAGCCCGGAGAGGGTGGGCATCCGGGGATCGTCCCAACCGTCCACGTAATTTTCGTCAACCAGCTGTTTTAATTTTCGCTTGCTCATGACGGTATGCGTCAGGTTTAATCTCGCAAATTCGTACTGGCGGGGCTGGTGTTCCATTTCGCATTCCCGGATCACCCAATCGTACAGAGGGCGATGATCCTCGAATTCCAATGTGCAAATCGAGTGGGTGACGCCTTCAATCGCGTCTTCCAACGGATGGGCAAAATCGTACATCGGATAGATGCACCATCTGTCCCCCGTATTGTGATGGGGGACGTGGGCAATCCGGTACAGCACGGGGTCGCGCATGTTGATGTTCGGCGAGGACATGTCGATCTTTGCCCGGAGCACCTTTTCGCCGTCCTTGAACTCGCCTTTGCGCATGCGCTCGAACAGATCCAGGTTCTCTTCGACCGTCCGGTTGCGATACGGGCTTTCCTTGCCGGGTTCCGTCAATGTGCCGCGCATCTCCCGGATTTCTTCCGCCGACAAATCATCGACATAAGCCTTTCCCTTTTTGATCAACAAAACCGCCCGGTTGTACATTTCTTCAAAGTAGTCGGACGCAAAAAACAGGCCGTCCCATTCAAACCCCAGCCATTTCACGTCCTCTTTGATCGCTTCCACGTATTCCGCGTCTTCTTTTGACGGATTGGTGTCGTCAAAGCGCAAGTGGGTCTTGCCATTGAATTCGTCAGCCAATTCGAAATTCAGGCAAATCGACTTGGCGTGTCCGATATGCAAATAGCCGTTCGGCTCGGGCGGAAAACGCGTTACGATCTGTTTGACCCTGCCCGATTGTATATCGTCCATGACAATATTTCGGATAAAATTCGATGAGCCCGATTTGTTTTCCATTGCAACCAGCCTTTCATGCGTCAACTTGTCCCCACACGAACAAACCTTTCTCATACATAATACTACATAATACTGGCTCTTCAAGGAGAGTTCAACTTTGTCGCCGATTTGGCCCCAAAAGGCACTTTCCACCCCAGCACCACCCGCTCGATGCCCTGCAAATCTTTGACGACCTCCGTTTCCGCCCCCGGCCAGTTGCGTTCGATCATGTCCGCGACATCCCGCGCCTGGCGGATTCCCACTTCAAAACCGACCAATGCGGGACCGTCCTCCCGCATTAAACGCGGCAAACACCGCATCATCCGGCGGTACGGGGCCAATCCGTCTTCGCCACCGTCCAACGCGAGTCGCGGTTCATGCTCCCTCACTTCAACCGCCAGCCCCGCGATGTCCCGCGAAGGAATATAGGGAGGATTGGAGACCAGCACGTCCAGCCTGAGTCCTTCCCGCAGCAAGGGCTCCGCCAGATCCCCGTGTAAAAATCGGATGTCCGCTCCAAGCCGCTGCGCATTTTCCCGTGCCAACCGGATCGCGTCCGGCGAGATGTCAACCGCACAAACATCCGCTTCCGGCCATTCCAGGGCCAATGTGACCGCAATCACGCCGGAACCCGTCCCAATATCGGCGAGCAGCGGGCGTAAGCCGCCATCCCCGGACACGCCGTTACCTCCAGACCTTTCACGTTCGGTATCCGCCCCCGCTTTCGCTTCCCCCCACCAAGATCGCCGTTTCAAAATTTCTCCGATCAGAATTTCCGTCTCCGGACGCGGGATCAGGACGGCAGGGTTCACATGAAAGTCCCGGCCGTAAAATTCCTGCACGCCGACAATGTACTGCAACGGTTCGCCGCTGGCACGCCGCTCGATCCACGAGCGGAACAGGGCTGATTTTTCCGGGGGAAACGGTTGGCCTTCTTCCGTCAACAGCTTCGCTTTCGACCACCCGAACAGATGCTGCAGCAGCACTTCCGCGTTCAAACGGGGATTCGCGATCCCCCGCTCTTTAAACGCAAGGGAAGCCTGCTGAAGGGCTTCCCGAATGGTCTTGACCTGCCGGTTATTCATTGGCCGCTTGCAAATGCTCCATGCGATCGGCCGCGATTAAGGCATTGATGATCTCGTCGAGATCGCCTTCGAGCACCGTCTCCAGTTTGTGCAGCGTCAACCCGATCCGGTGGTCGGTTACGCGGCTTTGCGGAAAGTTGTACGTCCGGATCCGCTCCGAACGGTCACCGGTTCCCACCTGGCTTTTCCTCGCGTCGGCAAGCTCTTTTTGCTGTTCCTGCCGCTTCAGTTCATACAGGCGTGCGCGAAGAACCTTCATCGCTTTTTCCTTGTTTTTGAGCTGCGATTTTTCGTCCTGGCAGGAGACGACCAGTCCGGTGGGCAAATGGGTGATGCGGATCGCCGACTGGGTGGTGTTCACCGACTGCCCGCCGGGACCGGTCGAACAGAATGTGTCGATCCGGAGATCTTTCTCGTTGATTTCGACTTCCACTTCTTCCGCTTCCGGCAAAACAGCCACGGTAGCGGTGGACGTGTGGATCCGGCCGCCCGATTCGGTTGCGGGCACGCGCTGCACGCGATGCGCACCCGATTCAAACTTCAGCTTCGAGTACGCGCCTTTCCCGTTCACCATAAAAATGATTTCCTTATAACCTCCAAGTTCCGTAGGCGAAGATTCGATGATCTCCGTCTTCCAGCCCTGGCGTTCCGCATAGCGGCTGTACATCCGGAACAGATCGCCCGCGAACAACGCGGCTTCATCGCCGCCTGCCGCGCCGCGGATTTCCATAATGACGTTCTTGTCGTCGTTCGGATCTTTCGGGAGCAGCAGAATCGTCAGGCGGTGTTTGAGGTCCGCCTCTTGTTCCGTCAATTCGGCAATCTCCTGCTTGACCAGTTCGCGCATTTCGTCATCGAGTTTCTCGCCCAGCATCGCCTTCGCATCGGCGAGCCCTTTGACAGCCCGCTTATATTCGCGGTACACCTGAACCGTTTCTTCCATATCCGCCTGTTCCTTTGAATATTCGCGAAGCTTTGCCGGGTCCGCGATCACTTCCGGATCGCAAAGCAGTTCCGTCAACTTGTTGTACCGGTCTTCCAACGCTTGCAAACGGTCTAACATATATCCTCACTTCCCAAAAATCATACTGTATGATGCCGAAAAACAGCCTGCAGCTTTATAGTGTATTCCGGATTTGTTCATAAGGACCCGAAAAATCCGCCTGCTCTTCCTGAACCTTGCGGCTGGCCCACCGGATGTCGCGGGAATCCGCCAATACGGCAAGCGTCGACGCGATTGCCACTTCGATTTGGGAATCGTCCGGTTCGCGGGTCGTCATTTTTTGCATCGCCATACCGGGGGATGCCAACACCGCCGCCAAGCGTCCCGTTTGTCCGGCAGACCAGCGGATCAATTCGTAAGAAAGCCTCGCGATCACCGGAAGCAAAGCGATTCTTACAATGATGTTCGTCAACAGCGACAATTGATCGCCCGAGAAAAACGAGAACACAAAAATCGAAATCAGAACGACAAACAACAAAAAGCTCGTGCCGCAACGTTTGTGAATCAACGTGTGCTTGCACACATTCTCGACTGTAAGTTCCTCTCCGGCTTCATAACAGTTGATCGTCTTATGTTCCACACTGTGATATTCAAACAGGCGCCAAATCAAACAGAAGAATCCCCAGCATCACCGCTGAAAGGATGGTGAACGTCAGCTGCCACGAAGTCTGTTCTTCTTCGTCCTCCTCCGCCGACACGTTGGTCGACTTGGCAAGCGCCCGCATGCCCAATACGGTCGATTCAAACAATACCGCGCCGCCGCGGATCAAGGGAAAGCCGAGCACAGGATATTGCTGGGTCAGGGAGAACCTTTCTTCCGTTTCGGCGTGGATCTCCCGGTTCGATTTGCGGACAACGACCGCCACGCGGTTTCCGACTCGCATCATGACACCTTCGATTACAGCCTGACCCCCGATATACCGCGGTTCCATCCGGCCCCTCCCCATCCCAATCCATCAGGTGCCAAATAACATATTAAGTATAGTATACAAGGCTTACCGAGTCAAAACGACGGAACAAACGAAACGGGGCGGAAACATTTTGTGTAAAACGTTCCGCCAAAAAAGAACCGGCCGCTTTAGCAGCCGATTTGGAAGTTTTCTCTCTTGTACAAGGTTACCAACTGCGGATCGGCGGCGAACCGGGCGGGCTGTGTTGCAACATCTCCATCACCGGAAACGCGTACGCGAGCAGGACAAGCCCCGCGGTAATCCCGATCCAAAGCGACCAGCGTTCCAGAATTTTCGGCGGTTGCTGCGATTCTTCATTCACTTCGCCGATCGGATACTCAACGGCTTGATCGGTTTTCGGCGCGAAAAACCAGAGGTAAATCACGATTGACAGAAAGAGGAGAATTCCCGCAAACAGGAACATGCTCCCGACTCCGATGGCCTCCCGGTAGGGGAACCAGGATTGGGCGACCGGATGATTCCCGTAATCCGTATACGCGGTCCGGCGAGGCTCCCCCAACAATCCCACCAGATGCATGCTCACCGCCATCAGCAGCATGCCCGTAAACCACGTGAACGACTGGACAATTCCCAGATTATTGGCTCGTGGAGTAAGGGTACGATTGGTCAAAGCCGGGATTAACCAGTAAGAGATCCCGAAAAAGGTCAAAACCACACTTGTTGCCAACGTCATATGAAAATGTCCGGTTACCCAGAGAGTGTTGTGAACCACCTGATTCATCTGGTAACTCGCGTTCACAATACCACCGGCGCCGGCAGGAATAAACATGAGCATCCCCAACACCGGAGCCAAAAACCGCACATCCTTCCAGGGCAGTTTGCGAATCCAGTCAAACCGCCCGGTTGCGCCCCTCGAACGACCTGCCATTTCAAACACGGCCAGAATGGAAAACGCGGTCATCAGAGAAGGAATCACCACGATCATGGTCAGAACAACCTGCAAAAATTTCCAGAACGGACCTATGCCCGGTTCCATCAATTGGTGGTGAAACCCGACCGGAATCGAATACAAGATGAACAGAACAAACGTCAGACGCGGCAATGTGTCGCTGAATATTTTCCCCTTTATGATCCGGGGAATATTCACATACCAGTAAATATAGGCGGGCAGCAGCCAGAAATACACCAGCGGATGGCCGAAGTACCAAAACAATGTGCGGCTCAATTCCACGTTGATTCGGTCTGTCCAGCCAAAAGACCATGGAATCAATTGAAATACGACCTCAACCGCAACCCCGATCGTTGCAATCAGCCAGAGAATCATGGTTGCCACCGACATATAGGCAAACAGCGGGGTCGTTTCTCCCGGATGCTCCCGCCGCCACCTACGGTAACTCGTAAAGACGGAAAAACCGCCCAGCCAGCTCCCGACCACGACCAGAGCCAGTCCGATATAAAACCACGGCGAAGCGTGCAAAGGGGCGTAAAACGTGTACAACACCGTCGCATCATTCATGATGATCGTGTACAACCCCAAAATTGTCCCGATCACCATCAGCCAATAACCCCACCAGCCAAGCCTGCGGGCGGTTGGATTCAATTTTCCGCCCAAAGTTTTTGCCATGCCCGAATACAAATACCCAATTATAAAAAAGGTGGTAAAAATCAGGGCAAGCGCCACCCCGTGGGCCGTCAGCAATTGATAATAACCGATCGGCGTGGGAAGCGTGATAAAACCGGTTCGCTGCAATCCCTGGAGCAAACCGGCCACCGCTCCGATAAACAGGGCAAAGAAAGCGAATCCCAAATGCGCCAGAATCAGATTCCGGTCTTTCGGGTCGAATGTAAATGTTGTCGTTTCGATGCCGGCACTGCCGTAACCTGCTTTGGCCACAACATATCCCCCTTTTCACCCAAAGAATGAAATTTTATTGCACCAGAATTTTTCCCATCATAACCTGATGAGCGCTGCCGCAATATTCATTGCAAAGCATCAGGTAATCCCCCTTTTCCTTGAACTTATAAGTAAATTCGTTAATGTGTCCGGGGACGACCATCATATTGATATTGGTACCCGGAATCAGAAGCCCATGCACCACATCCGGGCTGGTAATTTGAAAATGGACGGTGGAACCGGCCGGTATGGTGATATTTCCCGGCACAAACGAAAATAACTGCGCCAGCATCGTCACCCTGTATTCGTTGGGGCCGATCTGGGTGAGACCCGGCTTGTCAAACGGAGCGGTATTCCGGACCGTTTCCGGCGCAATCGTCTTCATGTCGCCGGGCGGATGAAATCCCAGGGAAAAGCCCAAAATTCCCAAAACGGAAAGAAACACCACCAGCGAGCCGCTGCCAATCCACAGCCAAATTCGCTCATAACGGGGCAAATTTATGTTCAGCATCCCATTTCACCTTTTTCTTAAAGTCGATTGTAATAAGTCAAAAACACCGCCAGCCAAACGGCCGCTATAAACGCACCAATGAAAAAAACACCCGTAAACGTGCCTATGAGGCTTTCTTCTTCTTTTTTGTCTTCCCCACTTCGAATCCCCCGGGCGCCTGTCATTGCAATCCCTCCTTTCGCCTGCGCTACGGCTTGATCGACTGTTTTTTACCTGTTTACCAGTATGAGACAACCCATGCGGTTTCAAACGTATAAACAAAAAAAGTGCCTTCCGCACGCCGATACAATCGAGCGGACAGGCACACTCAACCAATCCGCGAACAAGCAAAAAGCTGCTGACAGAGTCCTGTCAACAGCCCACAGCGGAATGATCCCGCAACCCTAGCGAGGGGCGACTTCCGGAATATCGCGCATCAATTGTTGAAATACCCCGTCAACCGTCGAGAGCGGGCGGCCGCTGCGAACACTCTGGGCCGCGTCAAACACGCGACGGGCCAGCGCCCTGTCGGTTGTAATCCGTACCGAACGGAAAACCGGCGCTTGGATCATCAAAAGCTGCCGAACTTCCTGCACGATGGCGGCAGCGCGTTCCTGAGGGATATTGCGGTGAAGTGTGAGCCCGATGATGGCGGTCTGCCCGGAGACAACCACGCTTGCAGTGTCAACCCCTTGCACGGACTGCACCAGATTTTTAACACGATCCGCCGTAACTCCTCCGGCATACAGGTCTTGTGTGGTATCTCGGAAGCCGGGACCCATCGGAGCGAAGTTGCGCAAGTTCACCGACGGATTGTTGATGTCGTTGCGGCCGGACAACCAAGCGCGATCCCCGTCCCCGTCAATGTCAATCCCCCGGTTGTCGTAAAGCGGTTCCGTGTTTTGCTTCTGCATGCGACCGTTGATTCCCGGAGCGCCCGCGCCGCAACCGGCCAACAGCCCTGCCGCAAAGGAGCCGAGAACGGTCCATGCGACCCATTTTTTTGTTTGCACAACTTTTTTTGTTCGCACAACACCACCTCCTTCGGGTATTGATAGCTTTCCCGAAGCAAGGCACAGCCAACAAAACAAAAAAAGGAAATTCGCCATCAGGTTTGGCAAAAATCAGAGCCGATCATTTGCGGGGTTTCAATTCTCGCAATTTTTCCGCTTTCAAGGATTACGCATCGCTCCGCGTGCATCGCCACTTCCCGGTCATGCGTCACCATGATGATGGTATGGCCTTCCCGGTGAAGTTCCCGAAATAACCGCATGACCGTTTTTTCGTTGGCATCGTCAAGGTTGCCGGTCGGCTCGTCGGCAAGAATCAAAGCCGGATAGTTGATCAACGCCCTCGCAATACAAACCCTCTGTTGTTCTCCGCCTGAAAGCTGTGACGGAAAATGATGGAGGCGCTCCTCCAGGCCGACGCGCTGCAAAGCGGCAATCGCTTCCTGTTCGTCATGGATGCTGTGGTAATATTGAGCGATCATGACATTTTCCAATGCGGTGAGATGGGGGATCAAATGGAATTGCTGAAACACCAGCCCGATGGTTTCCCTGCGCAATTCCGTCAACTGCTTCTTGTTCAAACGGCTCGTTTCTCTTCCCTTGATCGTGATCGTGCCTTCCGACGGTTTGTCCAGACACCCGATATTGTTGATCAACGTGCTTTTCCCGGAACCGGACGGCCCCATAATCGCAACCCATTCGCCTTCTTCCACCGTCAGGTTGATTCCCTGCAGGGAGTACAGATTTCCGTATTTCTTTGACATATTCCGGATTTCCAAAATCGCCATACTTCCCCTCTCCCTTCATTCGTCTTTTAATACGACCGCCGGCTCCACGTCGATAATCCTTCGCATGGAAACAGCAAACGCAATTCCAACGACCAGCAAGGAACCGGCGCAGGCCCAGGGAACCAACATCATCCGAAAGTTGATGCCGGAATGAAACACGCTCTGTCCGATAAACTGGGCCATACCATAAGCGAAGACGATCCCCAAACCGCTTCCCAGCAGGCCAACCACTGCGGCTTCGGCCAGAAACTCCCCGAACAAATTCCCGTCCGAAGCTCCCAAAGCTTTTTTTAACCCGATTTCTTTCCGTCTTTCCATAATCATGCTGCCCATTATGGCAACCACCGTAAGGACAGTGAGGACAAAAACGATTAACGCGACAAAATAGATCAGCCGCTGCATTTTCCCAAGCAGCGCCGCTTCCAGTTGAACCACCTGCCGCAAGGGTTTGGCGGTAATTCCGGATACGGCGTCTTGCAGCCGTTTCGCGCTGTCCTCAACCGCTTCTTTTTGCTCCTGCAAGCTGATCATAACCAAATCCGCCCGGTGGCTTTGGGAAAGCGCTTTCGATACTTCCATATCGACAAACAACTGGTTGTCTTCTTCAGCACCGGTTGACACGATCCCCTTGATCTTCATCTCAATTGGAGACGACGCGGAATCGGTTCGAATTTTCACCGAAGAACCCGGCTTGAGGTCAAACTTTTTGGCAATTCCTTCGCCGGCCATCGCTTCTTTGTGATTTCCTCTGCCTTCCACCCACGCGCCGTTCACTTTCCAATAAGGGCTGACTTGCCGCATTTGATCGAACCATGTCCCGACGAGAACCAATTGTGTTTTTTCCAACCTGACTATGGAATATTGGACAGGGGCGGCCCCGATGATCTTGTCTTGCGGCAGCCGGCCGACAATTTCCCGCACGGCCTCCAGGGAAATGCCCGTTTTTTTGTCGGCCGGAAGAATGAGCAGGTTTGTACCGTATACGCGAAACTCCCTACTCATTTTTTCGGTCATGTCGAAATAAACGCTGACCATTCCCCCAATTACCCCCACTCCGAGGGCAATCGCCAGTATGGCCACAACCGTACGCCATTTGCGGAACCAGAGAACCCGTACAATCAATTTTGCAAACAACTTTGATTTGCGCATCAGCATCCCCTATCTTCCTTGCAATGCCTCGATGGGTTCCAGTTTGACGATCGAGCGTACAGCCGAATGGCTTCCCAAAATCACAATCCCTGCAGAGAGCAACAGAATGATCGGCAATCCGAGAAGCTTGACGGACAACAGGGTGCCAAACACGGATTTTCCCACAAATTGCGCAAGCAAAACGCCGATCCCGTAACCGAGTCCCCCGCCGATGAAGCCGCTGATCAACGCCTCGCAGACAAAAAGCGCCGCAACCGCGGAATCCGTAGCCCCTATCGCTTTCAGCAAGGCGATTTCTTTCCCGCGTTCCTGCACCTTGCTGTTCATCAGGCTGGAGATGCCCAAAGCGGAACTGGCGATGGCCGCAAGTGAAATAATGACCATCATAAACTGGATTTTGGTGAGAATGATTCCTTCCGATTCCGCGATTTGACGAACAGGCGTCGTACGGGCATCAGGGATGGCTTCTTCAATCTGATACGCGATCGCCCCGGTAAAAGCGGTGCAATACCATTGGTCAAAATCTTTCTCCCGCAAGGAGGAAGGGTCCGTCCCCGCTTTTTTCGCCAGTTCGTCATCGGGCACCGTCAACGCGCTCACCTCTGCCCTGTCGATTTTTCCGGGCACATTTAACAGAGTTTGCACAAATTTTAGCGGGACAAAAATCAGTCCGTCTTCCGTGCCCCCCGTGTCGACCACGCCCGCCACACGCAATTGGCAAGGTTGCTGTCCGCGCGGCGTATCTACAGACACGTGCAAAACGCCTCCCGGCTTGATCCCGAGATCGTCCGCCACCTGTTTCCCGATGACCGCTTCTGTCGAATCGGCGCTTTCATCAGGCCATCTGCCGTTCAGTTTCCACCAGGTCTTTAATTCCGTGATCCCCGTGGTAAAGGAGTTGCCGTCGGTCAACTGCAGTTCCTTTTTAAACCAGGTGCCCACCAGCCGCATTTTTCCCTGCCGGAATTCACCCTGTCCCGTTGCTTCCAGGTAAGGGACAAACCCCAGAATGTTGTTGGCCCAAAAAATGGTTTTTAACTTTAAAAGATCCTCTTCGCGCAGGAACGTCCGGTTCTCCAAAGATGCCGAATCCCCACCGTCAACGTCGGCCCGAATCGTACTCAACCCGGGAACAATGTTCAAATTGGCTCCGAAGGATTTTAATTCCCGGTTCATTTTGTCCCCGACATCCAGGGCCAGATTCACCATCACCGATGCCAGCGAAGCGCCAAAAGCCACGATCAGGATCAGCAGGACTTTTTCCTTCAGCGCCCTCGCATACGTTTTGCAAAGCATCCGAAAAAACACTCCCGCCACCTCCTTACTTGAACCTTTCTTTGGCTTTTTCAAGTTCCGAAACCGGGATGTCCAAGGTTCCGTCTGCAATCTGATACCGAATCGGGATGGGGTTGCACCCTCCCTTGAAACCGACCGTCGTGACATTCACAACCGATTCGCATTTCTTGCAGACGATCTGATTTCCCTTTTGGTAATAGCCCGCCACGCCGCAGATTTCGCATGCGTCCAGCGCAACGCCAAAATTCTCACCCGTTTTTCGAACGGCCAGAAAACGGACCGTTATCCCGTCGTCAAATTTGTAGCCGTACAGGTTCATTTGTTTCTCCTTCAGATCCGTTTTTGAAAGATGAATCTGTCCGTCTTGAGCGGTAACCGGAACCGGCGGCTTGCTCCCCAAATCCCGGGAGGCGTTAACCTGATCCGCCACAACGGCAGACAGCATCATGACCAACAGGGCGCTCAGACCGTAAAACCAGCGGCGGACTCCGCGTTTTTCGGCAAGCAGCTTCCTTTTTTCGGCGGGGTTTCGCAGCGCATGATCCTCACTCTGAAAGAACCGCGACAGTTGAATCGACAGGAACCCAAAAAACAGGGCCAAAATCAGTAGAATCCCGTTGAAAAAGAGAGCTTTGCGATTGACGAAGGGAACGAGCAAGTCAAACGCCCACGCGGTTAAAGGCAGAATTCTCAACCCGAACAACAATTGGGCCAGATCGATCAGTTGACTGAAGAAAAGCTGTGCATAACTTGCCAGCAAAAAACCGGTCACATGCCGCGGATTCATTTTCGAACCGATTCTTTTTAGCGCGACCGCAAATGCCAACAATACCGAGAATCCTGTGACAGCGCCCCCCAATTTTAACAGCCATTCGGAGTTAAACCCGTTTCCCAGGGATAGAAAGGGAAGCGTCGACAACAGGACCTTTTGCGTTTTGTCCAGCATCAAGAGTAGCCCGAGGGCAAACAGAACAGGCTTTGCCCCCCTTTCCCCGTTACGTTTGAACTGATACAAGAGCCAGCCCAAAAAGCATGTTATCGCCAAAACAAGCGATCCTTTTTCGAGCGCGTCCATAAACTCCATTCTGGCCAGAAACTTTTTTGCGGAATAAAGCATGACCGCCCCGGCCCCTCCGCAGAGAATGCCGGAAAAAAGGGCGGTCGCATCACGTTTCCCGTTTTTCTGCTCCGTATAAACAACGAGCAGCATGACGCAAAAAACCGTTTCCAGCCCCTGTTTGAGGATCGCCGCCAATCCTTCCAGCATTCCTTGTCCCCCTTTTACCAAACATAAAGAAAATTTGGCATTCGTGATAAAGAAAAACCGGGCATAAAATCACTGCCCGATGTCGCATATCTTATTTTTTGGGAAGATACGGGAATTCCCACTCCACTTCGATCGGCTTTGTCCAGAACCTCCCTTCCACTCCGCTTCCTTTATCCACATGCAGCAGGTAATTTTGTTTTTCCGGGGATTCAATGGTGAAGGTCAGTTTGTATTTGCCCGCTCCCGCCATTTTTATGTTGGAACCGTAATGGGGACCGTCCGCCGCGTTCATGGGCATGAAGGTTCCGGAAATTTCCTTGCCGTTGTCCAGATTCTTGAGTTTATAATTGACGGTCAGATAAGGCACCCATTCTCCGGCGCCAAATCCCGTCTTGTTGTCTTTTGTCGCCTTGATGTCCGCTTCCAGATGAATATCGGCTTCAGGCGGCTGCAATCCCGCTTTCTCCTGCGGGAACAGTTCGGACGCTTCAAAATAAACGGCGGCAATCTCCAGCCCTTCCGCTTCCTTCGGATCGCCGATCGGAATTTCCCTGACGGCCTTCTGATCATTCCCGTGGCCGCCATGTTCCTGGGCCGTTTCTTTCTTGTCCGCTTGATTTTCGGCTTTGGGAGCCGCCGTCTTCTGGGTTCCGCAACCGGCCAACACCAGTGCCGCCGACGCGGCCAATGCAAAAAAAATCTGTTTTTTCATCGCTGACTTCTCCCTTCGTGGTATCAACTTTTTTCAACCGTGTTCAACTTTGAGCCGGACGGAGCATGCCTCTTTTTGAAAAATCGTCCGAGGATGGCCGCCACAGCCAGCAGGATCAACACAGCCTGCAGCCCAATCCCTTCCCATGTCGGATAAATTCCGAGAAAACCTGTTACGGGAAAGCCGGATATTTCCGAAGCGCTCAAAAATCCGCCCGCCTGCAACTCCTTGACTCCCTCGCCGGCAAAGGCAAAAGCCAACACATAGAGCAAAATGCCCGACGCAAGAAAGAAAGGTTTCAAAGGAAGCCTCGCACTGGTAAACCGAATAAGATAAAACACCACGATCAGCGAAAGCGTTCCCGCCGCGATACCTCCCCAGATCCATCCGGTTTCCTGCGGAGCTTCCGCAAACAAAGCCTGGTAGAACAGTACGGTCTCCGCACCTTCCCGGTAGACCGCCAAAAACGCCGCAAACCAGAGGGTGAATCTCTTTCCGCTGCCAAGAGAATCCTGGAGCTTGCCCTCAATGTAATTTTTCCAGCGCTTTGCATCCGCCTTGCCGATCATCCAGCAGCTCATCGAGAACAAGACCAGGGTCGCCAGAAGAAGGATTCCCCCTTCCAACACTTCCTGGGCGGTTCCACTTACGTCAAGCAAAGTTTTAAACAAGTAGGCCGTCAGCAAACTGGCCAAAACGGCCACAAAAGAACTTATGTAAACTCCTTTCACCTTTTCGCCGTTTCCCGACTTCAGAAGGTAGGCTGCAATCGCAGCGATAACCAAGATCGCTTCAATGCCCTCCCGGACGATGATCAGATAGGAGTAGAGCCATTGTCCGGCTTCCCCTTCCCGGTCTGTCTGCAATGTTTTTGCGTCAGCCCGAAGCATCTTCAAAAGCAGACTGATTTCCTGCTTTATTTGCTCCGGATCTTCTCCGGCACCGATCAGCTTTTTGATGGAATTAAACTGAAACTCCAGTTCGCCAGCCCTTTTGGAAGAAATGTTGATCCGGATCGCCTGCTCCATTCTTTCGCTCTCAAAGGGACCGAAATACGCTTCATTCACCAGCTCTTTCGCTTTTTGGCGGTCCCCCATTTGATAGGCTTGCACCGCCTGGCCCAACAAAGCATCGATATCGGAAACGACTTTCTGCCAGGAACCGGCCGCAAAAGCATTTCCCGGCCAAATCAACACAAGCAGCAAAATCAAAACCGGTTTCCAGCGATTCCTCACAGAATCCCCCCTTTCGTAATGAATCATCCATAGACTCTTTTCTTCCCTGGAGGTCTATGGGATCGTCTTATAAACGATAATAATTATCATTTTCGTTTACTAGTATACACCGGCTTTTGCAATCCGTAAAGAGGTGGTTTTCAGAAGGAGATTTTGCCACTGATTCAAAAAACAAACCGCCATCCAACCGGATGACGGTTCAATCTTACATGTTGTATTTTTTCTTGAACTTGTCAACACGACCGCCAGAGTCGACAAACTTCTGCTTCCCGGTGAAAAACGGGTGGCAAGCGGAGCAAATTTCTACACGCAGGTTTTCCTTGACGGAACCGGTTTCAAATTTGTTGCCGCAAGCGCAGGTTACGGTCGTGATTTTGTAGTCGGGATGAATCCCTTGCTTCATTTCGTTTCACCTCACCGCACCTCCGTCAAAGCAGCCGGACACCTCCGAAGCTTTTCCCGGCAATCTGACGGAGACCCAAATTTTCTGTGCCATAGTTGTTGCCATGGCCAACAATCGTCCGTGCATGACAGACGAAAGCAATTATATCATAGGAATCTGTCAGTTGCAATGATACGATTTTCCTGTGATACGATTTTCCTGAAATGCGTGTCACGCAAATTTGTCTTTTGCCGCGGGGATTCACGTCAACCAGCAGGACCTTTTCCTGTCCGTTCACCGAGGTCGCCGGAATCGTTTGGGCGGGACATGGGTAAACGAACCGATGACCGTGTTCGGGCATTCCGCGCGAAAAATCTCCATCATCCGTTTCATGCCGTAGATCTCGCCGCGCGGCTTTGGAATGCGGGACAGGTAGTATTCCGGATCGATGTTGAGGTTGCGCATCTGGATCAATCGGATTCCGTTTGTGTTGACGAAATCGATCATCGCTTCCATTTCTTCCTCGCGGTCCGTCACACCGGGAAAAACCAGGTAATTAACCGACGTGTAAACGCCTTTGTCAGCCGCGTATCTTGCGGAAGCGGCCACATCCTGAACGCCGTATCCGCGGGGACGGTAATACGCGTCGTAATGCGCAGGGATGGCGGAAATCGTTGAAATCCGCAGCAAATCCAGGCCCGCATCGACGATCTCCCGGATCATCGGAGTCAGGCCGGCATTCGTGTTGATGTTGATGAACCCTTTATCGGTCAACGCACGCGTGCGGCGGATGGCTTCCGCAATGTCCAAACCGCGCGTCAAGGGCTCTCCCTCGCAACCTTGTCCGAACGAAATGATTGCATCTTCCGACGCTTGCAGATGGTTGATCATCACTTCCACCATTTCTTCCACAGACGGCTTAAAATCCATGCGAACCTGCGGGGACGGGAATGGAGAATCTTCCGGCTGTTCGGAAATGCAGCCCACACACCCCGCGTTGCAAGCGGAAGATACGGGCAGCGCCCCTTCCCACCGCATCAAAAACGTGTTTTGCGAGGTGAGGCACCCGTATTCCAGGGAACATTTGCTCAGATGCTTGTAAATCCGGTTCTCCGGATAGCGGGCGAGAACGCTCTGCACCGCTTGTTCGACGTTTTCGAAATGAAGCGGGTTCCACCGCTCGCGCAGCCCGTCGGTCGCGTCGGCAGCCGCATGGAATTGTCCGTCCTTCCACACCACCGCCGTGTAACCGAACAAAGGCAACGGATCGGCACCCTCCCTTTTTGCGTAACCGGGCAACAAAAGCCGCGTGAAACCTTGCGGCAGTAACGCCCCCACAGCGGTTGCCCCGCCCGGAACCGCCACCGTTCGGCCCGTATTCTTGTCGATCCCAAGCGCCCGCGTGCCCGGCAGAGAAACAAGCGTCGCCCCTTCCGGCAGCGGAATCAACTCTTCTTCCAGAATCTCGGTAACCAGTTCACCCGTCCTCCCCACCGGGAACAAATCCGGGTCATCAAAAATCCGGCCGTTTTCGTCAGCATATACAAGATGCATGGAGTGCCCCCCTTTCTGCAAACCGCTTAAAATGAAACCTCCGTTCCTGCGAAAAGGGACGGAGGCATGCCGTTTACTTTGCCCGGGACAATTCTTTTGCTTCTTTAAGCCCTTCCAGCGTCGCCAGAAACTCCCGGTTGTTTTTTGTCCCCCGCAGTTTGCGGAGGAAGATTTCGGTGAAGTCCGGGTTCTCGTTCATCGATTTGCGAAGCGCCCACACTTTGTCCAGTTCTTCCGGGGTCAACAACAGCTCTTCCCGCCGGGTGCCGGAACGGCGGATATCAAGCGCCGGAAAAATCCGCTTTTCCGCCAAGCGGCGGTCCAACATCAATTCCATGTTGCCGGTCCCTTTAAACTCTTCGTAAATCACGTCGTCCATGCGTGACCCCGTCTCCACCAGGGCAGTCGCCAAAATGGTCAAGGACCCGCCTTCTTCAATATTCCGGGCAGCGCCGAAAAACCGTTTCGGACGATGGAAGGCAGCCGGATCGATCCCGCCGGACAGCGTTCTGCCGGACGGGGGAATCACAAGGTTATACGCCCGTGCCAGCCTGGTGATCGAATCAAGCAGAATCACAACGTTACGACCGTGCTCCACCAACCGCATCGCTCGCTCAAGTACCAATTCCGCCACTTTAATGTGGTGTTCCGGCACCTCGTCAAAGGTCGAAGCCACCACTTCCCCTTTTACCGAACGCTGCATGTCCGTCACTTCTTCCGGACGTTCGTCGATCAGCAGCACGAACAAGTCGATATCCGGATAGTTGGTCGAAATGGAATTGGCAATCTCTTTCAGAAGAAGCGTCTTGCCGGCTTTCGGGGGAGCAACAATCAATCCCCGTTGGCCAAGTCCGACAGGAGCCAGTAAATCGATGATACGAGTCGAGAGTTTCTCGGGAGTCGTTTCCATCACTAATTTCTTCTGAGGAAAAAGAGGAGTGAGCGCGGGGAAATGCACGCGTTCCGCTGCCGCCTGCGGAGTCGTTCCATTGACCGCTTCCACTTGCAGGAGTCCGAAATATCGTTCGTTTTCCTTGGGTGGCCGAACCTTTCCGGAAACCTTGTCCCCCGTCCGCAAATCAAACCTGCGAATCTGGGAGGCAGCCACATAAATGTCCTCATTGCTGGGCAGATACCCGATCGGCCTCAGAAATCCGTATCCCTCGTTCATGATCTCCAGGATTCCTTCCATAAACATGAGGCCTTCTTTTTCGGCTTGCTTTCGTAAAATCGCGAAAATCAGTTCTTTTTTCTTCAGATTTCCGTAAGATGGAATCTCATATTCTTTTGCGAGCTTATACAATTCAGTCAATTTTTTCGCTTCCAATTCTTCTATCAACAAACAACGATCACCTTCAATTCCGTAAAAATATGCACACCAGAACGAAGCACGGCGCTGAACCAAGCAGAGCGGGTCGGAATCCCGTACGAAACTTTTGCGGAAAGCATGGAACCGCCCCGGCACCACGTCTTCTATTATACCATTATTATACCATGTTTGCCGGGACGTTCCCATATTATTCATCAGTTCCGGTGAACATTCTTGCCGGGGAAAATGATTGGAAAAGATCAGACGAGCACGAGATGCGGCTTTTTCTTCAGTTGATGCCGCGCTTCCACAAACCGGACGGTACCTGTTTTGGCCCGCATCACCAGGGAATGGGTCATCGCCCGGTCATGTCCCAAAAACCGGACGCCGCGCAAAAGTTCCCCGTCCGTCACGCCGGTTGCCGCAAAAATCGCGTCTTCCCCGCTGATCAGATCATCCATCAACAAAATTTGTTCGGGGTTGGCAAGCCCCATTTTTTTGCACCGTTCCCTTTCTTCCGGGTTGGACGGCTTGAGTCTTCCCTGTAGTTCGCCGCCCAGGCATTTAAGGGCGGCTGCCGCCAGCACGCCTTCCGGCGCGCCTCCCGTGCCAAACATGATGTCGACACCGGTGTCTTCAAATGCGGTGTTGATCGCCGCCGCCACGTCGCCATCGGATATCAGCTTGATTCGCGCGCCGGCCGACCGGATCTCTTCGATAATCGGCTGGTGACGCTCCCGGTCCAAGAGAATCGCCACCACGTCCGATATATTTTTGTTCGCGGCTTTCGCCACTTCCTTCAGGTTCTCTTTGACGGGGGCGTCGAGATGAACCCGTCCCGCCGCTTTCGGGCCTACTGCGATTTTCTCCATATACATGTCGGGCGCGTGCAGCATCGTTCCCCGCGGCGACACCGCAACCACCGTGATGGCATTCCAAAGGCCCTTCGCCACGATGTTGGTCCCCTCAAGCGGATCCACCGCCACATCGACCTTCAGGCTGTCGCCGTTGCCTTGGCCCAATTTTTCGCCAATGTAAAGCATCGGCGCTTCGTCCATCTCGCCTTCCCCGATGACGACCACGCCATCCATGTTCACCGACTCAAAAACGGCCCGCATCGCGGTTGTCGCCGCATTGTCCGCCTCGTTTTTCTGCCCGGTTCCCATCCATCTGGCTGAAGCGAGAGCGGCCGCTTCCGTCACACGCACGAGTTCCAAAGCAAGTTCACGTTCCAAGATCCCGCCTCCCGTAAAACACCCGCCAACAAGAAGCCGGGATGGCTCCCGCGAAAGTGCCGGTACCGCTGGCTTTCGCGGGGACCCGAAAAATTTCCCGGCAAACGCTTGGGTGGGGTCCGAATCGTCCTGTTTATGAACAGTATATCATATTTATCCGAGTGTGCTACCAGATTCGCGTTTTCGCCAAAGTTCTGCAGGAATTTCCGCTTCATATGTGGAATTTCTTAAAACGCAGCAGGCGGGGAGGGACTTTGATGGCTTTTATCCGCAGCAAAAAAGGGCTGATTCTGTATCCGTTGCTCCTGTCTCTCTTTGCCTCAGCCGTGTCGTTAAGCCTGATCCTGAAACCGGAGGAAGGGTGGCTTGCGTGGGCGGCCGGCAAATGGGAGTCGTGGCGCGGTACAGCCGTTGGCGTCTTTCCGGAAACGGACTTGGCGGAGCAAACTGTCCAATACGAGTTGGACGCGGAACTGGATACGGCGAATTCCCTGATTCACGGAACAGCAAACGTATCGATTCCGAACGTTCCTGACAACCGGTTGCTGTTCTATCTCTATCCGTCCACATACAAACCGATCCAAATCGAAGAGGTGCGGGTCAACGGGCAGCCTGCGGCCTTTGCCGCCAATTCCTCGCATCTCACCGTCCCTCTCAAAAACAAGGACGCAACGGCCAGCGTGCAAATCCGTTTCTCCACGCCTATTCCGGCGGCAGGAACAAGGCTGGGGCAAAAAGACGGCGTGTGGTCACTGACATACTGGTATCCCATCCTGGCGGTACGGCAAAACGGGGCTTGGATTCCCCGGCCGCAACCCCGTCCCTTCGGCGATCCGTACCTGATGGACTTGGCTTCCTACAAAGTGCGGCTGCGGCACCCGGCCGATTTTCGCTGGTATACAAGCGGTGTTCCGCTCTCTTCCAAGAAAGAAAACGGTATCGGGATCACCGAGTGGGAAGCGAAACGGGTACGCAGTTTTGCCTTGATCGGCGGTACGGGTTGGCATGACAGTTCGTGGAAAACGCCGGAAGGAGTCGATGTGACGGTTGCCGTGCGCAATCCCAGCCTTTTGGAACGACTGCAGTCGATTGTGCAAACAGCTGTGAAAACTTATACGAAACGGTTTGGAAATCTCGCCTATCCGTCTCTTTCGGTGCTTGAAATGCCGGCCGGGACGGTATTCGCCCATGAATACCCGAACTTGGCCCTTTTTTCGGAGGAGATTTGGAGTTGGAGCTCGGGGGAACATTGGATTGCCCACGAGATTGCACACGCCTGGTGGTTCTCGTCGGTTGGCACGCACAAAGCTTTGCTCCCTTGGCTGGACGAAGGGTTGGCCGATTATGCCGCATTGCTTTACGCAGAAGCCAAATACGGAGCGGATGTGTACAAGCAAACGATCGCTCGGGACTGGACGCTTTTCCGCGACGGCAAGAGCTATGCCCCGCACAGTTTCGGAACCCCGGTAAACGTCGATGGCCAAGGTACCGATCAACCCTATGCCAACTTTACCAGGGAAGCGGATTATTACTATTTGATGTACTTGCGCCCGCTGCTGATGTACCACGATTTGCGGGTTGCGCTGGGGGATGACCGGTTTTTCGATTTCCTTCAGCAGTTTTATCTGAAGAACCGGCAAAGCACCGCAACACGGGAACGTCTGGAAGAAGCGCTGCGGACCGTGGAACCGAACGAGCTGCCCCGGCTGCAAATGTGGCTGGACATGCCAAACGGCCAGCTCGTGCAGCAGGTGAAGGAGAGATTCGGGGGATAATGCATTTGAAATCATTTTTTAAAGGCGGGCATCAACCGTGGAACATCTGATCAACAAAAAGGTGAAAGACATCCAGATTTCCGGCATCCGGAAATTTTCGAATCTGGTGGCCGCTTACAAAGACGCGGTTTCCCTTACAATCGGACAACCGGATTTTCCGACGCCGGAACATATCAAAGCTGCGGCAAAAGCGGCAATTGACGCCAACAAAACCGCTTATACCCCCAATCCGGGGCTGCCGGAACTCCGGCGGGCGGCGGCCGATTTTTTGGAAACCAAATACCGGCTGTCTTACCGCCCGGAAGACGAGATCCTGGTGACGATCGGAGCCAGCGAAGCGATTGATATTGCGCTGCGAACCATCCTGGAGGACGGCTGCGAAGCCATTTTGCCGGGGCCGGTGTATCCGGGATACGAACCGATTATTAAAATGTGCGGCGCCATTCCCGTATACGTCGACACGACCGCCAACGGTTTCAAGCTGACCGCCGAATTGCTGAAGGATCAGATTACCGACAAAACGCGCTGCGTCATTCTTCCCTACCCGTCCAATCCGACCGGGTGTGTCCTCGGCGAAGCGGATCTGGCCGGCATTGCCAGCCTGCTTCGGGACAAGGAGATCTTTGTCATTTCGGACGAAATCTACAGCGAACTGGTTTATAACGGCAGACACCGTTCCATTGCCGCGTTTCCGCCGATGCGGAACAAAACGATCGTGATCAACGGCCTTTCCAAGTCCCATTCGATGACCGGCTGGCGGATCGGCTTTACGTTTGCACCCGCGTATATCACGAGCCAAATGGTAAAAGTGCACCAGTACAACACCACCTGCGCCAGCACCATCAGCCAGTATGCGGCCATCGAAGCGCTGACGAACGGAATTGACGACGCGGAAGAAATGAAGCGGGAATACGAAACCCGCAGGGATTATGTGTACGACAGGCTTACGGCAATGGGATTCGACGCGGAAAAACCGGACGGGGCGTTCTACATCTTCCCCTCGATCAAACGCTTCAACCTGAAGTCGTTTGAATTTGCGGCAAAGTTGTTGGAGGAACAGCGGGTGGCGGTGGTTCCCGGGGATGCGTTCTCCTCCCTCGGGGAGGGATACATCCGGATCTCCTACGCTTATTCGATGGAGATATTGGAAGAAGGCTTGAACCGGATTGAAAGATTTGTAAAAACGTTAAATTGACTGAACAAATCCGTTGGGATATAATGTTAAAAAGGATATACGGCGATGGAGTTCGCCATAACCGCCCGCTTGGGCTAATGACTCCTACCGGTTATTTTTCTGGTAGGAGTTTGTGTTTTTGCGATATCCCAGATCCAAAAGGTGGCGAAAGATATGGTGTATCCTATCGTCATAGGTTTGGCCGGGATTGCCGGCGCTTTGCTCCGCTATTGGCTGGGCTTGGCCGTTCAATCCTGGTGGACGTCCGCGTTTCCGCTGGCCACGCTGTTGACCAATTTTACCGGTTGTCTGGTTCTCGGCTGGTTTACCGTCAGGGTTTCAAGTTCCACTTCGTTTCCCGCATGGGTTCGGCTCGGTGTCGGAACGGGCCTGATCGGTTCGTTTACCACGTTTTCCACCTTCAGTATCGAGACGGTGCAGTTGCTGCAGCGCGGATCGTGGGGACTTGCCCTGACATACGTTCTGCTCAGTTTTTGGGGAGGGTTTTTGATGGCGTGGAGCGGATTCCAATTCGCCCGGATTCAAATCGAAAAAAGGGTCGGGAGTGTGGAGACAGAGTGATTCTTGACAGTTTTCTGGTTGCCATGGGCGGATTTTTCGGCGCCATTGCCCGCTACGGTATGAGTCAATGGGTTGGGAAACGGGTTCAATCCGTTTTTCCCTACGGCACCCTGTCCGTCAACCTGATCGGGTCGTTTTTATTGGGACTGATCATTGGCAGCGGGCTGTCCACTTCCGCCACTTTGTTGTTGGGAACCGGGTTCATGGGGGCATTTACCACATTTTCCACTTTTAAATCGGAAAGCGTCCAGTTGGCGGTGCAAAAACAATGGACCGTTCTTGTTCCGTATTTGGGCGTCAGCTATACACTCGGCATTCTCCTGGGGTTTCTCGGCTATGCAGCCGGAACCCTGCTCAAGGGGTGATCCCATGTCGGAAAAGCGGCTGCTAAAGATTGTAACGGGGGAATTCGAAAGAGCCGGAGACGGCGGTAAACCGCTTTATGCGGAGATCGTAAAGTTTCTTTGGCGGAAAGGGTTTGCGGGAGTCACCGTCATCCGCGCGGACGAAGGAACTGACGAACAAGGCCGATTCCATGCCCCGGTTTTGGAAGACGTTCCATTCAACAACCTTCCGATCCAGATCGAGACGATCGAAACGGCACAAAAGATTCGGGCCGTCCTTCCCGAACTGAAAACCAAAATCCCGCACGGGATCATTTCCGCAACGAGGGTTTTTGAAATTTTGGAGGAGGTTTTGCCCGTGGAGGCAACCGAATTTCTCATGCTGAAAATTTACGTCAAAGAAAAATCGCGGTGGCTGGGGCGCCCGCTGTATGAAGAACTGCTTGAACTTCTGCGCCGGCACGGCCTTGTGTGGTCAACCATCACCCGCGGGATTGAAGGGTTCGGCAGCGACCATGTGATTCACAAGCAAAGTCTGTTTTCGCTTTCTTCGCAGGTCCCTGTCGTGATCGAATCGATCGGAAAGTCGGAAGTCATACGAACGATCGTTCCCAAACTGCAGGAACGGGTGCAAGAAGGCGCTGTCATTGCAATCCCGGTTGAAGTGGCGCTGAATCGCTAGGCTGAAGCTGAGTAAAAAAGGGGAGGTCCAGTTGGAACGACAAACCAGCGGCAGACGGATTTTCGGATTGCACCCGGCCATTTTTGTTCTGGGATTGGTAAGTCTCTTCACCGATCTCTCCAGCGAAATGATCATTCCGGTGCTTCCGTTGTTTCTTACCAACGTGCTTCATATACAGGTCGGCACCGTCGGAATCATTGAAGGCATCGCCGAGAGTACCGCCAGCATTCTGAAAGTATTCTCCGGCTGGCTGTCCGACCGCACGGGCAGACGCAAGCCTCTTGTCGTATTCGGGTACGGGCTTTCCAATCTGATCAAACCGTTTTACGCCGTCAGCACCTCCTGGGGGCAAGTCCTGGGCATCCGGTTTGCCGACCGGTTCGGAAAAGGGATTCGGGTTGCTCCCCGCGACGCGTTGATCGCTGATACGACACCGAAGGAAGAAAGAGGCAAATCCTTCGGTTTCCACCGGGCGATGGACACTGCGGGAGCCGCGATAGGCCCTTTCCTCGCGTTTTGGATCTTGACCCGATTTGAGGGTGACTACCGCACGATTTTCTGGGTTTCAGCGATTCCGGGGATTCTGGCTGTTGTGGTTCTCCTCTTCTTCTTGAAAGAAAAACGGACACGCGCATCCGCCGATGAGCGGGCAGCTTTGCCGAAAATCGGCTTTAAAAATCTGGACCGGCGTTTTCTGCGGTTCAGCCTGGTGGCGACGCTTTTTATGATCGGCAACTCTTCCGACGCGTTCCTGATTTTACGCGCCCAGGATGCGGGAGTCGCGCCCGCCCTGATTCCGCTCGTCTATTTTGCCTTCAACCTGACTTACAGCCTGCTGGCCATGCCTGCCGGCATGCTGTCGGACCGTATCGGACGGCGTCCCGTCATTATCGCTGGGTACCTGATTTTTGCCGTGATCTATTTCGGATTCGGAGTTGCCGACAGCGCCGCATGGATTTGGGGATTGTTCATCGCTTATGGGTTGTACTACGCGGCAACCGAAGGAGTGCAAAAGGCTTACATCGCGGATATGGTGCCGGAAAGCCAACGCGGAACCGCCATGGGAACGTTTAACGCGTTGACCGGTTTGGCGGCTCTGCCTGCAAGCGTGATCACGGGCTATCTGTGGCAGGCGTTCGGGCCGCTGGCCGCATTTGCCGTCAGCGGTTCGCTGGCGATAGCGGCCGCCCTGTTGATGCTGGTCTTCCGAATTTAATCAGCCCGGCCAAGCAGTCGTTGCATAACAGATTTTCAGGGTACGAAAGTTGTGTAAAAAATAATAGGCCAACCTATTTACAAAGTAGTTGGCCTACACATTTATTTGGATCCAGTGATTTAGTATAATAATATTTCTAATCGCGTTGACTTGACTTCCACCTGATATAATCGGTTACCACTTCGATTGCGACGCCGATCGCCCGCTCGTCCGGCTCGATCTTGGCATGGTGCAGCCCGTATGGGGCGTTCACTCCCAGCCAGAACATAAAGCCCGGTATTTCCTCCAGAAAATACCCAAAATCTTCGCCGGTCATCGCCGCCCGGCATTCCACCAGATCCGCCGCACCCGTTTTCCGCACCCAGTCCATGAATTCGCGGGTAAGCCGCTCCTCGTTGTACACCTGCCGGTAATTGGCGCCGTAATCGATTTCCGCTTTGCAGTCAAAGCCCGTCTCAATCCCGCGTACCACCGCTTCGATCCGCGCTTTCACCTTTTGCATCGACTCGACCGACAAAGTGCGGATCGTTCCTTCCAGCCGCGCTTTCCCGGCAATGATGTTCTGCCTCGTTCCGCCTTCGATTTTGCCGATTGTGATCACGGCAGCGTCAAGCGGGTCAACATTGCGGGACACGATACTCTGCAACTGCGTCACCAGATGAGCCGCCGCCACCACCATATCGTTTGCCCGGTGGGGGAACGCCGCGTGGCCGCCCATTCCGGCCAGTTCGATAAACAGCTCGGACGTATTGGCAAACAGAATCCCCGGCCGGGTCGCAATCGTCCCCACCGGGTATTCGGGCGCGATATGAAGCGCCAATATGCAATCCGGCCGCCACTTTGCAAACTCGTCGCTTTCAAGCATCGGCCGCGCCCCGCCCGGCCCCTCTTCCGCCGGTTGAAAAATCACAATCAGGTCCTCGTCGATCGCATGATGCACAAAATGGGTCAATACCCCAAGCCCGATCGCCATGTGCATGTCATGGCCGCACGCGTGCATGAATCCGGGGTGAACGGAGCGAAATTCGTACGAGGTTTCTTCCTCAATCGGCAGCCCGTCCATGTCGGCCCTGTACCCGATTCGCCTGGAGGGACGGTTGCCCCTGACTTTCACCAGCATCCCGGTCCGCCATGTTTTGACCTCGATCCGGTCTTGCGGCAGACCGGCGATATATTCCAGAAGCAAGCGTTGGGTTTTGAATTCCGCAAACCCCGGTTCCGGAATCTGGTGCAACCGCCTGCGGATTTCAACAAAAGGCTGTGCCGTCGTCATCCCGCGCCTCCTTTTCGCTGGAATTACGGTTTGGAAATTGCAATTTCTTAAAGCTGACGCAGTTCTTGCTTGATTTCCGTTTTTGATTTCGTTTTTTCGTCGATTTGCTTAATCACGCGGGCAGGCACGCCGGCCACGACGACGTTTTCCGGAACATCGTCGACCACAACGGCCCCGGCTGCGACAACCGAGCCCTTGCCAACGCGGACTCCTTCCAAAATCACCGCATTCGCGCCCACCACCACGTCATCCTCAATGACGACCGGTTTTGCCGAAGGGGGTTCAATCACGCCGGCAATCACCGCTCCGGCGCCGATATGGCAGTTTTTCCCGATCGTGCCGCGACCGCCGACGACCACGCCCATATCGATCATCGTACCTTCGCCGATCACCGCGCCGATGTTAATGATCGCGCCCATCATGATCACCGCGTTGTCGCCGATGCTGACCTGATCGCGAATAATCGCGCCGGGTTCGATCCGGGCATGGATGTTTTTCGTGTCCAGCAGCGGAATCGCGGAATTGCGGCGGTCATTTTCCACCACACAATCTTCGATTCGCCCCTTGTTGGCTTCCAATACCGGCTGGATGTCTTTCCATTCGCCAAAAACCACTCCGGCGTTCCCCGCGATAAACGCCTTGGCGGTCGGACCGAAATCGATGCCCGCAAGGTCTCCTTTCAGGTAAACCTTCACAGGGGTTTTCTTTTCGCTTGTCCGAATGAATTCAATAATTTGATTGGCATCCATCATATGCGAGTCCATTCTCCCTTCCCGTTTGCATGTCCCCATTATACCGCAGTCGTCGAGGTTTGCGCGGCATTTTGTTGCGTCTTGACCACTCCGTAGTACATAATGGCGATTCCGATCAGTTCGCTTAGCGGCAGCCACTGCGGATACCCCATCTTGGCAAGCCGGCCCGCGACCATCAACACCAGTGCCCCAGCCACGATCATCAGAGCCGACCGTCTGCGCGTCTGCCGCCATGACCGGAATGCGCCGACAATCAGCACGGTCCCGCCGATTCCCGACAAAATCGGGGGATACACCTTGCGGATGACAGGCGGCATTGCCTCTCCCCCAACCACCGCCCCCGCTCCGGGCAGCGCTGCCGCGTCCACGGAAACCAACACCAGATGCACCAGAAACGCAATCAGGCCGACAGCCGCCGTTCCCAGAAAAACAGGCCCCCATTTTTCCGAAACAAAATAAATTTGTCCGGCTGCCATCACGGCAACCAGCGACACCGCCCCGAAATAGTACGCTTTGTACAGCAAAGAGGTCATCCCAAACGCCAGTCCGTAAAATTCGCCAAATGCCGCCAGCGCGTACAAGCCCATCGCCAACGCCCACAACAGAAAACTGCTCTTGTTACGCTTTCGATATTGTACCGTCAACCTCCAGACGAACACAAGAGCGACCAGGCAGGCCGCCAAAGGCACCAGGGATACGATGCGAAACATTAGAATCACCGACCTTCTGCCGCCAATTTCTCGCGGCATTTTCATTACAAGACGACACGTTAACGGCTTCACTTCTTACAGAAATGCCAAAGAAATACCGAAGCACCCGCCGGGGGAGGGTGCTTTTGGGTTGCCGCCTACGCCTTCATTTTGCCCCAGTCGGCAAGAAACCGTTCAATGCCTTGGTCGGTCAGCGGATGTTTGATCATGCGCTCCAGTACCGCATAGGGACAGGTCGCAATATGCGCGCCGGCCAGCGCCGCTTCGGTCACGTGCATCGGATGGCGTATGGAAGCGGCTATAATTTCGGTTCCAATCCCATGGATATTGAAGATATCCGCGATATTGCGAATCAACTGCATTCCGTTCTGCGAAATGTCATCCAACCGCCCCACAAACGGGGAGACAAAGGTCGCCCCCGCCCGTGCGGCCAACAAAGCCTGGTTCGCCGAGAAAATCAAGGTCACGTTCGTCCTGATTCCTTTTGCGGTAAACGTTTTGACCGCTTTCAGTCCTTCCGCCGTCATCGGGACCTTGATCGTGATATTTTTGTGGAGCTCGGCAAATTTCAGGCCTTCCTCGACCATTCCTTTGGCGTCGAGGGAAATCACCTCGGCGGAAATCGGACCGTCCACAATTTCAATGATTTCCTTCAGCACCTGCACGAAATCGCGGCCTTCCTTCGCGACCAGGCTCGGATTTGTCGTCACTCCCGCCAGAATGCCCATTTCGTTTGCAAGACGTATTTCTTCCACGTTTGCCGTGTCGATAAAAAACTTCATGCTTCGGATAGCTCCTTTATGCCGATGATCTTCATTTTCCTTGCTGAAGTTCCTCGATTAAGCACGGTTGTTGGAGCCGAACAGGCGGATTTTCTCCCGCACGACTTCTTTAATCGCTTCCCGCGCCGGTCCGAGATATTTCCGCGGATCGTACAAGTCTGGTTTTTGTCCGAGGATCTCGCGGACTTTTTTCGTAAAGGCAACCTGATTTTCCGTATTGACGTTGATCTTCGACACACCGAGGGAAATCGCTTTACGGATGTCGTCATCGGGAATGCCCGATCCCCCGTGCAACACGAGGGGAATGCCGGTCAGGTCACGGATCTTGGCCAAGCGGTCAAAATCGAGTTCCGGATCTCCCTTGTACAAACCGTGTGCCGATCCAATCGCAGGGGCCAGCGCGTCGATCCCCGTTTCCCGTACCAAACGCACCGCCTCTTCCGGGCGGGCCAAGGTTGCGTCTTTGTCGTCGACGGAAAGATCGTCTTCCGTTCCGCCGATGCGCCCCAGTTCTCCTTCGACGTCGATGCCGAGCGTATGGCACGCGTCAACGACTTGCTTCGTTTTCGCGATATTTTCCTCAAGCGGATAGTGGGAAGCGTCGATCATGATCGAGGAAAAACCGGCGCGGATGCACTTCAGCACCACTTCGTAAGAAGAACCGTGGTCGAGGTGCAAAATCACGGGAACGGTCGCTTTCTCGGCCGCCGCCTTACACATCGCGGCCGTGTATTCGATGTTCATATATTTCATTGCGCCTTCCGAAACGCCCAAAATGACCGGGGAACGCTCTTCTTCCGCCGTTTCGATGATCGCTTGCAAAAACTCAAGATTGTTTACGTTGTATTGTCCGACGGCATACCCGTTTTTCAAAGCGTCGGTCAATACCTCTTTAAATGATGCGAATGCCATTCTGAACGCCCTCCTGCTCCTGAGAATAGGATCCGGTAACACCTGATTTATTTTATCACTATTTGCCAGGAATACCAAGTCTCCGGTCTCTCTCCCGCTTCATCCGGCACGCGACTGGACCGGCTCACACCTCTTGTACAACCGGTTTGCCGTTTACAATTCTTCTCAGTTCGTCAATATCGAACGGTTTGGTAAAATGGGCCAACGCGCCAAGCTCCATCGCTTTTTTAATCAAATCCAGTTCGCCGTACGCTGTCATCATGATCACTTTCAGATACGGTTCGATCCCACGGATATGTCGGAGGATTTCCAGCCCGTCCATGCCCGGAATTTTCATATCGAGCAACACGAGATCCAGTTTATGCTGTTTTACGATTTCCAAGGCGGCAGTCCCGTTGGGAGCCTGAAAGACTTCATGCCCTTCTTTTTCGAGAACTTCGTTAAGCAATACCCGAATGCCGTATTGATCATCGACGATCAGTACTTTCTTGCCCATTTCTCGTTCCCTCCCTGTGTTGCGTTCCCCAAACTTTTTTGTTACGAAATTTATTCGATTGTGTGCGAAAAAATCCTTTTTTCTCCCCCTGTCTAGTTCTGTCGAACCGATAGATATGTTGTCAGGCCATTAAAAAAACCCGCCAACGGCGAGCTTAAGATTTTTACTTGAGGTTTTTTCGATTTTGTAGGGACGCGCGAATAAAATCGCGGAACAGCGGCTGTGGACGGTTCGGGCGGGATGTAAACTCCGGGTGAAACTGCGAAGCGACAAACCACGGATGATCCGCAAGTTCCACAATTTCCACCAGCCTGCCGTCCGGCGATGTGCCAGAAATCACCAATCCCGCTCGGGTCAGTTGTTCGCGGAAGTCGTTATTGAACTCGTAACGATGCCGGTGACGTTCCCGAATGAAGGCGGTTCCGTAAGCGGCAAACGCCTTCGTATCCGGCTGCAGCGTGCAGGGGTAGGAGCCAAGACGCATGGTGCCGCCCTTGTCTTCAATCCCTTTTTGCTCGGGAAGCAGATCGATAACCGGATACGGCGTGAATCCGTTGATTTCCGACGAGTGGGCCGCTGCCAGACCGACCACGTTGCGGGCAAATTCAATTACGGCGATTTGCATACCCAGACAAATTCCCAAATAGGGAATCTTATTTTCACGGGCATATTTCGCGGCCGCGATCTTCCCTTCGATGCCGCGGTCGCCAAAGCCGCCGGGGACCAGGATGCCGTCGCAACCGGAGAGAGCTTCGTTCACATTTTCTTCCGTGACGTCTTCCGAGTGAATCCATTCGATTTCAACTTGGGCGTCGTTGGCGAATCCCGCGTGATAGAGCGCTTCCGCCACGGATATATACGCGTCGCGCAAAGCGACATATTTGCCGACAAGCCCAATTTTGACTTTGTTCCGCAGGTTCTTGACGCGGTGAGCCAGCTCCTTCCATTCCGTCATGTCGGCGGGCGGGCAATCGAGTCCCAGATGGCGAACGACGATATCGTCCAAGCCCTGCTCCTGGAACATCAATGGTACGTCATACAAAGACTCCGCATCCCGGGATTCGATCACCGCCTCGGGGTCGGTGTCGCAGAACAAAGCGATTTTCCTCTTTACTTCCATCGACAGCGGACGTTCCGTCCGGCAAATGATGACATGCGGCGTAATCCCGATGCTCCGCAGCTCTTTAACGGAATGTTGGGTCGGTTTGGTTTTGATTTCTCCCGCTTTGCCGAGATAGGGGATCAGCGTGACGTGAAGATACATGACGTTGTTGCGGCCCACATCGCTCTTGATCTGACGAATCGCTTCCAAAAACGGAAGACTTTCAATGTCGCCGACGGTTCCGCCGATTTCGGTGATCACGACATCCGCCGCTTCACCGGCCAGAAAGACGTGTTCTTTGATTTCGTTGGTAATATGGGGAATGACTTGAACCGTGCCCCCCAAATAATCGCCGCGACGTTCCTTTTGGATGACCGACCAATAAATTTTCCCGGTTGTAACGTTGTTGTTTTTGGAAAGATTGATATCGATAAAACGCTCGTAGTGTCCCAGATCCAGATCCGTTTCCGCACCGTCGTCCGTGACGAAGACTTCGCCGTGCTGGTAAGGGCTCATCGTACCGGGGTCGACATTGATGTAAGGATCAAATTTTTGAATGGTGATGCGCAATCCGCGGTTCTTCAAAAGCCGCCCAAGCGAGGCAGCGGCGATCCCTTTGCCCAACGAAGAAACGACACCGCCCGTAACAAACAGATATTTCGCCATACAATTTGCCCCCAAACGTCTGATGTCTGCACTTGCCCAATTGAACAAAAAAAAACTAAAAAGCCGCCAGGCCTCAAATTCTCGCCTGGAAAAATCGGCTTTTTTAGTTTTTCCGTTCCTTTTGTGTCCTCATGTATCTTAACGTGGCAAAAAGAGCCTGTCAAGGGGTACAGGCTCTTAATGTACAGGCTCTTAAAAATCTTCTTCCTCATCTTCCAAAACGGGTTCCTCGTCATCGATCACTTCTTCGGCAAAGTCGTCGGCTTCTTCATCGATGTCGTCGATATCGTCATAGCCCAAAGCGTCATCGTCTTCGCTGATCCCATCGAAGTCGACCTCATCTTCCTCCAATTCCTCTTCATAAAGATCTTCGTCTTCATCATCGTACAAATCTTCGTCATCGTCGTCTTTACGGATAAACCTCTTGCCGCCGACTGTTCTCTCCGCCGTCTTGTCAACAGGGTACCAGCGTTTGAGACCCCATGTGTTATTGCCAATACAGAGGAACCGTCCGTCAATGTTAATCTCCGTATAGAGCACGGCGATTACCGCCTGAATTTCTTCTTCCGTCATGCCGCGAAGCTGCGCCACCTCCCGCACCAGTTCCCGATAATGCAGCGGGTTGCCGCCCGCTTTCAAAATTTCGTAGGCAAGGTCGACCAGCGCCATGTCCCGCGCTTGCTCGGCGCTTAATTTCGCAAGTGTGCTTCCCTCTTCCGCCATCCGGTTTACACTCCTTACCGCCAAATCTCAACAATCGGGCCGAAACTGTCTATCCAAAGCAGACGTATTATACCATTCCAAAATCAGATCCGCAACTTGGTAAGGGTCTTTCCGGCCGGCCTCGACTTCCGCCAGAATTTGTCGCCAGGACGGGCTTTTTTCCATCCACTCGCGGATTCGTCTGTGCAGCCTGTCCTCAATAATGCCGACAATCTCGTCCTGTCGGCGTTGCTGCCGCTTTTTCTCCCATTGGCCGCTTTCCAGCAAATACGTTTTGTGGTTCTGGCAGGCCTCCCACAATGCGGCAAACGACCCGGGTTCCCGCGAACTCGTCCGGACAACCGGCGGTCGCCAATCAAAGTCGTGAATCAAATCCAGCATATTGTTGACTTCCCGCTCCGTCTTATCCGCCCCGGGCAGATCCGATTTGTTGATCACAAACACGTCCGCAATCTCCATGATGCCGGCTTTCATCGTCTGGATGTGATCGCCGGCCGTCGGATTCAAGACGACAACCGTCGTGTCCGCCACATTCATAATATCGAGCTCCGATTGTCCGACACCGACAGTTTCGATTAAAATCACGTCCGTTCCATACGCGTCCAGCACCCGGGTCGCTTCTTTGGTCGCTTTCGCGAGGCCGCCGAGACTGCCGCGGGTTCCCATCGAGCGGATGAAAACCCCCGGGTCCAATGCGTGATTGCCCATCCTGACACGGTCTCCAAGAATGGCTCCTCCCGTAAAAGGAGAAGTCGGATCAACCGCAATGACCCCGACCTTCAAACCCTGTTTTCGCAACAGAAAAATAAGCTGATCGGTCAGCGTGCTTTTGCCCGCTCCCGGCGAGCCCGTGATCCCGACCAGATAGGCTTTACCCGTCTTTGTGTGCAAAGCTTTCAAAAGTTCGTGTTTTTCCGGACTGTCATTCTCAATCAGCGTGATTGCGCGAGCCACCGCACGCCGGTCCCCGTTTACGATTCGATTTACAAGTTCCATTTTTTGTCACCGCCAAAAACTGCTGTAGATCCCGGCACATCTGACGAAGATCCCGCAAAAAGACGGCAGGACCAGTCACGCGAGCAGGGACCCAAACTTTTCGGGTCCCCTAATTATAACGTAAGTTCACAGGATTGTCTTACTCTTTCAATAAATAGTTGCCGATTACGACGCGCTGAATCTCGTTGGTACCCTCGTAGATCTGGGTAATTTTGGCGTCGCGCATGAACCTTTCCACCGGATATTCGCGCGTATACCCGTATCCGCCGAAAACCTGAACCGCTTCCGTTGTCACTTCCATCGCCGTGTCGCCGGCAAACAGTTTTGCCATCGCGGACGCTTTCCCGTAAGGCAGTCCCGCGCTTTCAAGCCATGCCGCCTGATAGGTGAGAAGCCTTGCCGCTTCGATCTTTGTCGCCATGTCGGCCAATTTGAACTGCATTCCCTGAAACGACGCGATCGGCTGTCCGAACTGCTCGCGTTGCTTCGCGTAGTCGAGCGCCAGGTCAAAAGCGCCCTGCGCAATCCCCACCGCTTGTGCCGCAATGCCGTTGCGTCCCCCGTCAAGCGTCATCATCGCGATTTTGAACCCGAACCCTTCGTCCCCGAGCCGGTTTTCGACGGGCACCTTGCAATTGTCAAAAATCACTTCGGTGGTCGGCGACGATTTGATCCCCATTTTCTTTTCTTTTTTGCCGACGGAAAACCCCTCAAACTCCTTTTCCACGATAAAAGCGGTAATGCCACGGGTTTTCTGTGAGCGGTCGGTGGACGCAAACACGATGTAGACGTCCGCTTCCCCGCCGTTCGTGATGAAGATCTTGGAACCGTTGAGAAGGTAATGGCTGCCGTCTTCGGACAGGACCGCGGTCGTCCGCATGCTGCCGGCATCCGAGCCGGAACCGGGTTCCGTCAGGCAGTAAGCCCCCATTTTGGTGCCTTCCGCCAGCGGACGCAGATACTTCCGCTTCTGTTCCTCCGTCCCAAACTTGAAAATCGGCCAACTCGCCAGCGAAATATGGGCCGACAAAGTGACTCCGACGGAAGCGTCGATTCGCGACAATTCCTCCACCGCAATCACATAGGAAACAAAATCGAGACCCGCACCTCCATGCTCTTCCGGCCACGGAATCCCCGTCAAGCCGATGCCAGCCATCTTGTCAAAAATCTTGCGGTCAAACACCTCTTCTTCGTCGCGCTGCGCCGCCGTCGGAGCGACTTCTTTCAGCGCAAAATCGCGAACCAGCTTGCGAATCTCTTGTTGTTCGGCGGTCAATTGAAAATCCATGATCTCTCCACTCCTTTTTTGCCGTATCAGGCCGTATCAGAAAAATGGTTTTCTTCGTTTAAAGTTCATCTAAAGTAAATTTTTCGCGACCACGATTCGTTGAATCTGGTTGGTGCCTTCATAGATTTGCGTTATTTTCGCGTCGCGCATATACCGCTCAACCGGATACTCCTTCGTATAGCCGTAACCGCCATGCAATTGCACCGCATCGGTTGTCACGGACATCGCCGTGTCGGCGGCAAACATTTTGGCCATCGCGGCTTCTTTCGAGCAGGGAAGCCCCTGCTCCCGCAACATCGCGGCCCGGTACACCAAAAGCCTCGCCGCCTCAATCCTCGTCGCCATATCGGCCAGCATGAACTGTACGCCCTGGAATTGAGAGATGGGCTTGCCAAATTGCTCTCTTTGTTTTGTATAGGACAGCGCCGCGTCAAAAGCGGCGCGGGCGATTCCCAGCGCCTGCGCGGCTATGCCGATTCTTCCGCCGTCCAGATTGCTCAGCGCGATCTTGAATCCTTCCCCTTCGCGGCCCAGAAGTTGGGCGACGGGAACTTTTGCGTCTTCAAAAATCAGAGCTGTGGTCGCCGAACCGTTCAGCCCCATTTTCTTCTCTTTCCTGCCGATTGACAAACCGGGAGTGTCTTTCTCGACGATGAAGGCAGAAATGCCGGCCGGACCTTTGCCCGGGTCGGTTACCGCAAACGTGATGTAAAGGTCGGCTTCCCCTCCGTTGGTAACGAAGATTTTGGAACCGTTCAAGATATAGAAGTCGCCCTGCCTGACCGCCCTTGTCGAGATACGGGAAGCATCGGACCCGGCATTGGGCTCGGTCAGAGCGAACGCCCCCAACAGTTGACCAGATGCCAGTTGTTTGACATATCGCTCTTTCTGTTCATCCGATCCGCATTTCAGGACCGGCATCGTGCCAACCGATGTGTGAACCGCAAGAATCACGCCGGTCGTGGCGCTTGCGTAAGAGATTTCTTCGATCGCCAACACGTAGGAAAGAAAATCCGCTCCTACGCCTCCCCATTCCTCCGGGATCGGTATGCCCATCAGGCCAAGTTCTCCCATCTTGTGGACAATCTCCCGGGGAAACCGGTCCTCTTCGTCAATCTGTGCTGCCCGGGGAGCAATCTCTTTCAGCGCAAATTGCCGGACCATGTCCCGAATGTCCTGCTGATCCTGTGTCAGAGTGAAATCCAATTTACGTCTCCCCCCCCCAAAATTCCGCTTGACCGAGCCAAACGCTCCGACCGAACGCTCGATCAGCCAAATTGTTCGAACAGCCACCCGTCCGTTTCGGTCCTGCTCCTATCTCCCTGTTTTTCTCTGTTTCTGTTTGCTTCTTACTTCCTTTGAAACTTCGCCGGCCGTTTCTCAAGGAACGCCGTCATGCCTTCGCACCGGTCTGCCGTGCCGAACAAGGTGCCGAACGTTTCCGATTCCAACGCCAGTGCGCGGTCCAAATCCATATTCAGCCCCTCATTCACCAGCTTCTTGCTGAATTGCACGGCAAACGGCGCTTTGGCGATCATTTTCAGCGCGATTTCCTTTGCTTTCGCCAGCAGTTCGGCAGGCTCCACCACATGATTGACAAGCCCGATCTGAGCGGCGCGTTCCGCCGTGATCATATCGCCCGTCATCAGCAGTTCCTTCGCAATCCCCGGCCCGACAAGCCGCGGCAGACGCTGCGTGCCGCCAAATCCGGCGACGATTCCCAAGTTGACTTCCGGCTGTCCGAACTTCGCATTCGTGCTTGCCACCCGGATGTCGCAAGCCATTGCCAACTCACAACCGCCACCGAGCGCGAACCCGTTCACTGCGGCGATGACCGGTTGCGGCAAACGTTCGATTTTGGAAAACACGGCGTTGCCAAACTGTGAAAACGCCCTCGCCTCAAGCGGCGTCTTCCCGTGCATTTCCGCAATGTCGGCACCTGCGACAAACGCTTTTTCGCCCGCTCCCGTAACGATCACCGCCTGGACAGAGGAGTCCTTTGCGATCAAGTCCAGCAACTCCGACAACTCGCCCAATAATGCGGAACTCAAAGCGTTAAGCGCCTTTGGCCGGTTGAGGGTGACGGTTGCGATTCCGCCTTCCGCCGAATAAAGCAGATGTTCGTAATTCATCCCGCATCCCTACCCTTCGTAAACGTAGAATCCGCGACCGGTCTTGCGCCCGAGCCAACCTGCTTTCACATATTTCCGGAGCAACGGACACGGACGATACTTGGAGTCTCCCAATCCTTCATGCAGGACTTCCATGATCGCCAGACAGGTGTCCAACCCGATAAAATCGGCCAGCGTCAACGGCCCCATCGGGTGGTTCATGCCGAGTTTCATCACTTCGTCGATCGCTTCCGGTGTCGCCACGCCTTCATAAACGCAGTAGATCGCTTCGTTGATCATCGGCAGCAAAATCCGGTTGGACACAAACCCGGGAAAATCGTTGACTTCCACCGGCACTTTGCCCATTTTCCCGGCCAGTTCCTCAATGGTCTTGTACGTTTCGTCGCTCGTCGCCAAACCGCGAATCACTTCCACAAGTTTCATGACGGGCACCGGATTCATGAAGTGCATGCCGATTACCAGCTCCGGGCGCTTCGTAACAGCCGCAATCTCGGTAATCGGTAGCGACGAAGTGTTGGTCGCAAGAATCGCCCCTGCCGGCGCAATCGTATCAAGCTTGCGGAAGATGTCGCATTTTACGTCCATGTTTTCAACCGCCGCTTCGATGGCCAGCTGCACGTCCCCGGCATCCGCCAAATCGGTGGAGGGGTGGATCCGGGCGAGAATCGCCTGTTTCTCCTCTTCTGTCTTGCGGCCTTTTTCCACATCCCGCGACAGGTTTTTCTTGATTGTGTGGAGACCCCGTTGTACGAATTCGTCTTTCAGATCGTTCAGAACAACTTCCAATCCCGCCTGTGCCGCCACTTGCGCGATGCCGCTTCCCATCTGGCCCGCGCCGATCACAATCAGCTTTTCGATGTTCAAGGTACTCTCCTCCTTTTACCGGCCCTCCAAAGCGGCTCGAATCTTTAAAGCGACGCGACTCTGCCGCTTATCCGAATACTTTGTTTAACCCCGGGATGATGGGTCTTACTCCACGCGAACGAGTATCGCGTCGCCCTGGGCGGCGCCGGAGCAGATCGCGGCGATGCCGAGACCGCCGCCGCGGCGCCGCAACTCATGGACGAGTGCCCCGACAATGCGGGCCCCGCTTGCTCCAATCGGGTGCCCGAGCGCGATCGCGCCTCCGTTCACGTTGACTTTCTCTTCATCCCATCCGACGATTTTGCCCGAGGTCAGGGTAACGGCGGCAAACGCCTCGTTCACTTCGAACAAATCGATGTCGGACAATTGATAGCCCGTTTTTTGCAATAACTTCCGGATGGCTAGCGCCGGAGTGGTGGCGATATAAGGCGCCTCGGCGGCGACCTCCGCGTGCCCCAGGATCGTCGCAAGAGGCTCTTTGCCCTCCTCTCTCGCGCGCTGTTCCGACATGAGCACCAAAACGGCAGCCCCGTCATTCACTCCGGGAGCGTTCCCAGCCGTGATGGTGCCGTCCTTTTTGAAAACTGGGGGTAGGGCCGCGAGCTTCTCAAGGGATGTGTCCCGGCGCGGGGCCTCGTCGGTATCGACTACGGTCACCTCCCCTTTTCTCCCCGGCACTTCCACCGGCACGATCTCTTCCGCCATGCGGCCCGCTTCGATGGCGGCAATCGCCCGTTGATGGGAACGCAGCGCCCATGCGTCCTGCGCTTCTCTCGAGATGCCGTATTCCGCCGCCACAACCGAACCGTGCACTGCCATATGCACATCATGGAAGGCGCAGCGCAGTCCGTCATACGTCATCAGATCGATCACCGGTCCATCTCCCATCCGCATTCCCCAGCGCCCGGCGGGAAGCGCGTAGGGAGCGTTCGACATCGACTCCATTCCCCCGGCAACGACCACATCCGCATCTCCCGCGCGAATGATCTGGTCGCCAAGCGTCATCGCCCGCATCCCGGAAGCGCATACTTTGTTGACGGTCTCGGTCGGCGTCGTCCACGGGAGCCCGGCCTTGACCGCAGCTTGACGGGACGGAATCTGCCCCGCCCCGCCTTGCAACACCATCCCCATGATGACTTCATCCACCTGTTCGGCCGTCACACCTGCCCGCCGCAACGCCCCGCGAATTGCAACCGCCCCCAGCTCCACCGCCGGCAACGGCGCCAGCGCTCCGCCAAACCGGGCGAACGGCGTCCTCGCCGTGCTGACAATCACCGTCTTGCGCACTTGAATCCCCTCCCTCACTTGGCATTATTCATGGGACAACCCTTTCCCCTGTTCGCCGCTTTCGCCGGTTGATTCATGCCACGGACATATCCAGCAGTTCGACGACGTCATAAGTGCTGATGGTGTCTTCGACACTTTTTGCTTTCGTGCCGTCGATCATCATTGTCATGCAGAACGGGCATGCCGTCCCGATCACCGTGCAGCCGGTCTCCATCGCTTGTTCGGTTCGCATCACGTTAATGCGGTCCGTTCCTTTCAATTCTTCTTTCCAGAAAGAGCCGCCGCCGGCGCCGCAGCACATGCCGCGTTCCTTGTTGCGCTCCATCTCGACGATTTTCACGCCCGGAATCCGTTCCAGGATGTAACGCGGCGCGGAATAGATGCCGTTGTAACGTCCCAGGTAGCAAGAATCGTGGTACGTGATAATTTCGTTCACTTCCTTGCTCGGCACGAGCTTGCCTTCATCGATCAGCTTCGCGAGCAGTTCGGTCGCATGGATGACTTCCACGCCCTCCAGACCGAATTCCGGGTATTCGTTTTTGAAGGTGTTGTAGGCGTGCGGGTCGGTGGTGACGATTCTCTTCACATTGTAGGCTTTAAAAATCTCGACATTCGCTTCCGCCAACGATTGGAACAAGAACTCGTTGCCGAGGCGGCGGGCGGAATCTCCGTCACTTTCCTCCTCTTTGCCGAGAATCGCAAAGTCGACGCCCGCTTTGTTCAGCAGATTGACAAACGCCCGGGCAATCTTTTGGTTGCGCGGGTCAAACGAACAAGCGGATCCGACGTAGTACAGATACTCGGCTTGGCCGTCCACTTCCGCCATTGTGCGGACATTGAGGTCTTTTGCCCAGTCGGCGCGGGTACTGCGGTTCTGCCCCCACTCGTTCGACTGTCGCTCGAGGTTCTGGAAAGCGCGGTTGATTTCCGCGTTTGCTTTTCCTTCCGTCAAAACCAAGTAACGCCGGAGATCGATAATCTTGTCGACATGTTCGTTGTACACCGGGCACGCTTCCTCACATGCGCGGCACGTCGTGCAAGACCAGATTTCGTCTTCGCTGTAAACATTGCCGATCAACATCGGAAGGTCCTCCGCCGCGGCGGAAGCTGCCGCCACTTCGGCGTTGACGCCCGAAACGCCGGTCGCCGCCGCCAGTTTCCCGGCAAGGAAGCGGTCACCGACTTCCGTCAGGTGATCGCGCATTTTCAAAATCAGGTACTTCGGGGACAACGGCTTGCCCGACAAAGTCGCGGGGCAGTTCACATGGCAGCGGCCGCATTCGGTGCAGGCGTACCCGTCAAGCAACTGCTTCCAAGTAAACTGGTCAATCCGTCCCACCCCGAATTCTTCCACCGTCTCGTCCGACAGATCCAGCGTACGCAACCGCCCGTGCGGCGTAAGGCGCCGGAAGTAGGTGTTGATGCCGGCCGCGATCATGTGCAAATGCTTGGATCGCGGGATAAAGACCAGGAATCCGAACAAAATCGCCAGATGCACCCACACGAATAATTCTTTGCTCACTTCGAGAACCGTCCCGTTGCCGCCGGCAAAAACGCTGCCAAGCCAGGACGCAACCGGTGAAACCCAGCCGGGATCTTCACCCTTTACCGCCACTTCCAGTCCCATCACGATTAAGTCGGTAACGACCAGCCCGCCGATCAATCCGAGGATGATGTACGCCTCCGCCGTTTGATCCAGCCGCATGGGGCGGAAGAAAAACCGGCGTATTGCCGCAATCAGGATAGCAGCCAAGACAAGCAGCGAGAACAGTTCATGAACGAACACAAACCAGCCTGCCGTCCCGACCAGCGGAAGATGCACGCCAAAAATGTGACGGGCGATAAATTCCAACGTGCCAAAGGAAAGCACAATGAATCCCCAGAAAATAAAGAAATGCCCGATACCGGCCGGTTCGGCCAGCACCTTCGCCTGTCCCAGCACGTCCCGGAAAATGGAGCGGATGCGCTCATCCCGCCCCTCAGGCCGCGACTCCGGACGGCCGAGCATCAGATACTGGTACTTTCGGTGCAACGCGGTCCAAAACAGATAAATCGATCCCGCCGCAACCGCAAGGAAAAGAAGAATGCGAATCCAAGTCACACCTTTCAACCCCTTTTTTCGAATACGATCCCGAATCCGAGCTTGTATTGTCCACCAGCCCGGCACATATCAAACGTTCGGTCGATTCTCCCATAAAAATAAAATCCCCTAGTAATACATATACCCTATTACCAGAAGATTTGCGACGGAAAAAATGAATGGTCATTCAGGATTATGGCCCGTGTAGATTCCCAAGGCCTCTTTATAGTCCCTCTTACGAAGTTTTTCGCAATCTTTCCACGGTTATTTGCTGATATAGTACGGATACCCTTGTTTTTCTTTCAATTGGTCCAACACTTTGGTCAGGACGACTGCCGCTTGCGCTTTGGTCACGGGATCTTTGGGCATAAACCTGCCTTCCCATCCCGTCATAATGCCAAGCCCTGCCACGATGGCGACATCGCCCATATATTGCCCGTCGGAATCAACATCGGAATAGTGGTTTTTAAACGTATCCTTCGCCTCCGACAATTTCCCGTATCCGAGCACGGCGGTAACCAGATCGGCCAATTCTTCCCGTGTCATGACATCGTCCGGCCGGAAATTTTTCACGTCCCGGTCGATCCATTTGCGAGCGGCCGCCTCTTCGATAAAGCCAAAATTCGGATCTGTCTTCGGCACATCGGCAAAGGAAGCTTTCTCAGCCGTCCGGCGCGGCCCATCCACGGCCAGCAGCATGTATTTCACCATGTCGCCGCGCGTCACACCCGCGTCCGGATTGAGTTTTCCGTCCTGCACTTTAAAAATGCCGCGTTCCACGAAATAGCGAAGCTGCTTTTCCGCCCAGTGCCCCTTGATGTCCTGAATATCCACCGGTTCGACAGGCTGCCCTTCCCCCCATGGAGAGACCCATTCGCCGCTCACCGCGTTCAACATCTGCACCGGACCGTTGACCGCCGGGGCATAGACGAGCGCAACCGACTTCGGTTTGGCCGAATCGTACGGCGTTTTTCCTTTTTCGTAAATCGGAACATACTGCAGCCGGAGCGGATATTTTTCAACATATTTGTTCAAGGCGCTGTCCATGCTGATTAGGCCGGTCCTGGGTTGGAACTGCAATTTTTCGTCCCAGCCGCCCATGCCCATGAATTCCCGTACCTGTCCGGTGTTCGGATCGATTCCGACCCTCATGCTGCCCTCGCGAGTCGGGATGCCGTCAACCAACCGGACAAATTCAAAGGAATAGCCAGGCCCGATTTTTAAGGCCATTTTGGCGTCCATTGCGGGATTTAGCGCCAATTGGTTCGCTTTTGTCGGCATGGCCGATTTCACGAAATCGATCGCTTTCTGGCGTGCCTGATCCGTTGAAATCGCCGGGTTTTGCGGGAATTCGTACGGTCCTTCCCGATATTCCCAACGCATATATTCGCGCAGTTCGCCGGTTTTTGCATCGATGGAGACGGACGCATTCTGCATGGTTTTGTAATCTTTCGGATCACCCTTGCGGTACCCGAAGCGCCAGAAATGCTGGCTGCCGTTAACCGATTCGTAACTCGAGTTTTCCAGGATAAAGCCATCAAGCTCCAATTTGTAAGAGGCCACGAGTTCAAGAGCCTCTTCTTTGCTGAGATCCTTTGTGCTTTTCGGTTCGCCCTGCTTGTCGGCGATCGGCTTGAATTCAACCGGAGCGCTGGCCGGTACGGGATTGCCGTCGAATCCGATCGCAACACCCTTTGTGGCGTCAATCGCCGGCAACGCTCCCGGACCGAAGGAGGGTTCCCAGGGCCCGTACAGCAGTTGAAGCTGATGATTCTCATAGGCATACGGCTTGTAAACCCTTTGATATTGAAGCTGCAGATTCAACGCGTTCCGATAAATTTCCTTCGCTTGAGCTTCCGTTACGGACGCTTTTATATCCGGAAACGTTACATTGTCGGACCAGTTAAAGGAATAGCCGCGAAGTTCCCCTTTTCCGTTCACACGGATCGAAATTCCATCGCTCGGATACGGGACGCCGTTGGCTATCCGTTCAAAGCGGAACATTTGCATCGTGTTCTGCGGACCGTAGGGACCATACAGAACCGGGTCCTGAACGGCCGCCTCCTTCACTTGATTTACCTTGTCCGGCGCAAACCGCCTCAGGTATTCGAGGGCTTTCACTCTCGCTTCTTCGCGGGAAATCGCGTTTTCCAAGGTGGAATCTTCGCGTTGGTTAAAATCGTAGTTGAGCAGCGTCCCGTTGTCCGCATCCACTACCAGATTGATATTGCCGTAATCGTAACGGTCTTCCTTGGCGAAATTGATCATCCAGACACTGCCCCGTCCAAAGGGACTCTGGCCGTCTTTCGCGTCATGAAAGGATGCGCTGCGCAGCTTGTAGCCTTCCGGAATCGCAATGTACTTCCTGGCAATTTCGATTGCCTGGTCTTGTGTGATCGACGATGTTGCGGCGGACGGCGCGTCCGCGAGAACCGCATAGGGCACCGACGTGAAAAGCATCCCCACTGCAAGCGCAACCGCGGTGGTGCGTTTCAACTGTCTCATACCGATCCTCCCCGAAACCTTTTCTGATTATCCTAAATTTTCCAAAAAGTAGTATTCTATCTTTTTCCAATGCTATAGACGATAAAACATCGGGAAAAGTTACAGTTTTTCAAAAAAATTTTGCCGGGAGGCAAGGCGGATGAAAGGAGTACAACTCAGTCGGCTGCTATTGCCACAGTCGGCTGAGCCAGGAAAATACGATCCCTCCGAGCCAAATCCCGATAATGCCGAGAACTCCGGAAAAAACGGGCGGCGCCGGAAGCGGGAGTTTCATCGCGGAAAAAAGAAAGCCCACAATCAATCCGGTTAAGAACGACAAGACCCAGACGCGCATATCCAAAAAGAAACCCCCTTTCCATCAATATCATCTACTCCATCGGTACTTGACCGGCAGGGTGGATTTGCAGTTCCACTTCCATGCGGCTGACCGCACCGGCCATATCCATCTTGTACGCAAGCCGCAAACGACCGCCCTTTATGGAAAGATCATGTTCCAGGCGGTATGTGTCAATTTCAACGGGAAGAGTCCCGTGCGCGGTCACCAGTGTGGCGCTGTCTGCCGTACCCGTTTTGAACAGCACCCGCATTCCCGTTGCTCCCTGACGAATCAACAAAGCCTGCAGCGGCTCGATTTTCCATACGGTTTGCGTCCCTGTTCCGCCGTCTTCGCCGGTCTCCCGATAAGTCAGATACAGGGCGCTCTCTTTCCGGTACAGATACCCTTTTTCCCGAGATGTAAACGACTGTGCCGCACCGTCCACGACCTGCCTGGTATGAATCCGGATGCGTACCGGGATCTTCTCCATGCGACCACCCCCGCCTTTTACTGTAGCAGAAATGGGAAGACCTGCATAATTGCGCCGTGTCAACCATCTTGACTTATCCGCCGAGATTTGCAAAGATTAGGAATAGAGAATTGCCTTAGAATCAGAAAAATCCTCGTTAGGCGAGGCTACTGTACAAACACATGCCACTGCCCGGAAACGTCGAAAGACGCCAATGGGTTGAACAGGTATTGCCGGATTAAGGCTTTATCTAATGTGGCTGAGAAAAATTCTCTACGTTGTACAGTGCTAAAGCTCAACCAGGGGGATTTTGGTTATTTGCAATTGAAAAAATTGCAGATGCATACCCCCTGTTTAAAACAGGGGGTTTTATATTGTGGCAGGGGAGGACTTGACATGGATGATGCGCGAAGTAGAACGCTGCGGATAATGCGTAAAACTAGGTACAAGATAGAATTTAGCAGGAATGAAGGGAAAGATCCGCATGATGATGAATCGATTTGGTTTTTTGAAAGGAAGAAAATTCGGATGGATTGATTTGTTCGTCACTCTTTTTGTGTTTGCGCTTTTATACGGGATTATGGATATAGGCGCGGGGATGCGGGTTCCTTTTTCACAGGCAAACCAGCCGCAAATTGATTTAAATCCGGTTTATCTCCCCTATTACGCGGGGCGTTCGCTGATCCGAATGTTTCTTGCTTTTCTTGCTTCCTTACTTTTCACCTTTATTTACGGGCGAATTGCCGCCACAAACCGGATGGCTGAAAAAATTATGATCCCTGTCATTGATATTCTCCAGTCGGTGCCGGTGCTCGGGTTCCTTTCCGCCACCATCACATTTTTTATCTCGCTGTTTCCCGGCAGTCTTATGGGAGTCGAATTGGCTTCCGTTTTTGCAATCTTTACGGGACAGGTTTGGAACATGACCTTTAGTTTTTATAATTCCCTGACAACCATTCCCCGCGACTTACAAGAAACATCACAGGTTTTTCGGTTAAATGGGTGGTCCCGTTTTAAAAAGCTGGAAATTCCTTTTTCGATGATCGGATTGGTCTGGAACAGCATGATGTCCTTCGGCGGCGGTTGGTTCTTTCTTTCCGTCAGCGAAGCCATTACCGTTCTGGGAACCAATGTCAGACTTCCCGGTCTTGGCTCTTATATGGCGACAGCAGTGGATCAGGGAAACGTGCAAGCTCTCATATACTCGATTCTGGCGATGATCCTTACGATTGTATTGGTGGATCAATTATTCTGGAGACCGCTTATCGCTTGGTCCGATAAATTCAAGGTGGAACTTACGGAAGCAAACGAAAGGCCGACATCTGCCGTATTGAAGATCTTACAGCGCTCGGCGGTCGTTCACCTGTTTGTCAGGTACACTTTCACTCCCGTTTGGAGGATGATCGATCATTTTCTGAATCGGGTTTCGGCTGCAAAGGAAAAAAGGACTGCAAGCGCAAGGAACGTACGTTTGGCAATTCAGCTTGTGATTTTATTGGCGGTTCTATTATTTCTGGCCCGGTATGTCTATCAGGGATTTTTGGAGGTGCGGCAGCTCGGTTATGCCGAGATGTTGCATGTGATTTGGCTCGGGTTTTTGACACTGTTGCGGGTTGTGGTGGCCATTGTCCTGGGCGGGCTTTGGACAATTCCGCTGGGGGTAAAAATCGGATTCAATTCGCGTTTAGCGCAGATTGCCCAGCCCCTGGTCCAAATCGCATCTTCCTTTCCGGCCAACATGCTGTTTCCGCTGGTTACAATGATTTACTTAAAGTTCAACGTGAATTTCGAAATTGGCGCCGTTCCCCTGATGATGTTGGGAACCCAATGGTATCTCTTATTTAATGTGATCGCAGGTGCTATGGCAATTCCGACGGACCTGCGGGAAACCAGCGACATATTTGGGCTGACCACTTGGGAAAAGTGGAAAAAACTCATTCTGCCCGGCATTTTTCCTTATCTTGTTACCGGCGGCTTAACGGCGATGGGGGGCGCGTGGAATGCAAGCATCGTATCGGAAATTGTCACATGGAAACAAAACACGCTGGCTGCCACCGGGCTTGGCGCTTACATTGCGCAAGCCACCAACGATGGAAATTGGGCGGCGATTATCTGGGGAATTTTCGTAATGTCTTCGTTTGTTGTCCTGATTAACCGGCTTTTGTGGAAAAGGCTCTACAAACTCGCTGAAGTCAAGTACCACATTGAATAGGAGGGGTGTAAGCCGTGAAAAAAGAGCAGATCATCGAATTAGTCGGCATCACCAAAAAATACGAATTCGGCGAAACAGTTGTTACCGTATTGGATCATATAAACTTACAGATAGGCGAAGGGGAATTTGTGGCAATCTTGGGCCCTTCCGGTTCTGGAAAATCCACATTGCTCCGCATCATAGCCGGTTTGGTTTCCCCGTCAGAAGGAAAAGTTCATTATCTTGGAAAGGGCATCATCGGCGTCAATCCGGGTGTCAGCATGGTTTTTCAATCGTTTGCCCTATTCCCGTGGCTGACGGTTCTTGAAAACGTGAAGCTCGGTCTGCAAAAAACCGATTTGACGGATCAGGAAAAACGGGAAAAGGCCATCCGGATGATCGATATGCTGGGATTGGACGGGTTTGAAAGTGCTTACCCGAAGGAACTGTCCGGAGGGATGCGGCAAAGAGTGGGAATTGGAAGGGCTCTTGTGTCCGAACCGGACGTACTCCTGATGGATGAACCGTTTTCCGCGCTTGATGTGTTGACCGCCGAAAATTTGCGCCGTGATATTCTCGAACTGTGGCTTGAAAAAAAGATCCCCACAAAATCGATCGTGATGGTTACACATGGGATTGAAGAAGCGGTTTATATGGCGGATAGGGCTGTTGTCTTGTCCCGTGATCCTGCAAGGATCATTGCGGATGTTCCAATTCCTCTCCCCCACTGGAGAGAAAAAAAAGATCCAGTGTTTGAAAACCTGGTCGACGATATCTATTCCTTGCTGACAGGGTATAAAGAGAATCCGAAAATGTTTTCGAAGGATCAGGAAACAACAGGTAAAAATATCAAAGCAATTCCCGATGTTCCGGCGGGTGCAATGACCGGGTTCATTGAACTGCTTGACGACCTTGGTGAAAAATCCGACCTGTATAAACTGGCAGACCAACTCAGCCTCAATCTCGAAGATTTTCTCCCCATTGTTGAATCCGCGTCATTGCTTGAATTTGTGCGCGTTCAAGAAGGAGACATTGAATTGACCCCTCTGGGAAAAACGTACGCAGAAGCGACGGTTTTAGAACGAAAAGATATTTTTAAACAACAGGTCTTAAAAAATGTTCCCATTATGGAACGAATCATCTGGATCTTGCAATCAAAAAAGAACAACCGAATGCCGCGTGATTTCTTCAGTGAAATCTTCCGCAAACATTTTGGCGACGAAGAAGGGGAAAAACAGCTTGACACCTGCATTGGATGGGCGCGCCAGGCGGAATTGTTCGCATACGACGAGCACTCCAAGTTGTTGTTCTTGGAAAAAGAAGAAGCAGATAAGGGTAAGCAAGAGACGCATTGACCCCTCCCATTGAAAATGCCTTCTGATGCTACAGAAGGCATTTTTATGCTTTACTTTACTCATGCAAGTGATAAGGCATTGTCGCAATCACCACATCCTTACGGGCCAACAGTCTTGAACGGATGCGAAAAGCCGATTGGTTGTGCAGGATGCGCTGCCAGAACTTCCTGGGCACAAACTGCGGCAGCAGCACCATGACCGTCTCCTTTTCGCGGACCCGTTTGTCGATTCTGTCGATAAATTCCTCAAGCGGTCCCACGATGGAACGATAACGGGATACGAAGGTCACAAGCCGGACACCCGGATTCCATTTTTTCCATTTTTGCTCCATTCGATCTGCATCTTCCTCAGAAAATGCCACGTAAAAAGCCACCACATTTGGCGTAAGGACTTTGGCGTACGCGATGGTGGAAGCGACCACCCGGTGGATTCCCGCAACCGGCACGATGATGATCGCTCCCTTTTGCGGCAGGGGTTCGGACAAATCGAGGCGCAGTTGATCCGCAACCGCGTCATAATGCCGGTGAATGTTCGCAATCGTCCAGACGAAGATCGGCGTCACCACAATGACAATCCAAGCGCCTTCCGCAAACTTGGTGACGCAAAAAATGACCAGGACGACAAACGTCACCGCAGCCCCGATGCCATTGATCACCGCGCGCCGCCGCCAACCCTTTTTCCGTTCCCGCAGCCACTTCCGGACAAGACCACTCTGCGCCAACGTGAATGACAAAAAGACCCCGATTGCATAAAGCGGAATCAGAGCGTCCGTCTTCCCTTCAAATACGACAAGCAAAAGGCTCGCTAAGATACCCAAAGTGACAATCCCATAATTGTATGCCAAACGATCCCCCCGATTGGCAAACATGCGGGGAAAGTTTTTGTCCTGCGCCATAATCGACGCAAGAATCGGAAACCCGTTGAAACTCGTGTTGGCAGCTAATGTCAAGATCAGCATAGTGGCAATTTGTGTAACATAATAAATCCCGCCCCGACCAAACGAGTTTTCGGTCACCATTGACAATACGGAGGTGTTTCCGGTGGGATCGGGGGTCACACCGTAAGCTAACGCCAAAATGGTTACCCCGCCAAAAATCACCGCCAACAAAAGACCTAATAAAACTTGCGTCAATTTTGCATTGCGCTGGGCGGGAGCCCGGAAATGCGGCACCGCGTTTGAAATCGCTTCAATTCCGGTGACTGCCGAACAGCCGGAGGAAAAAGCTTTTAATAAAACGAACATTGTGAACCCCGCAGGAATCGTCGTGGGAAAGGCGACCGATTGTCTGACATGTCCGGAACCGGTTAGTAAATCAAAGGCGCCTTTGCCGATTAACAGCAACATACAGCCAATGAACAAATAAGTGGGAAAGGCAAACACCGTACCCGATTCTGATGTCCCCCTTAAATTCATTAACACCATGATCCATACAAGAGCGAGCGAAATCGGTATAATGTAGGGTATCGTTAGCGGAAATGCGGACGTAATTGCCTGTACTCCCGCAGATACGGAAACGGCTACTGTTAAAGTATAGTCTATTAGCAGCGAAACACCCGCAAGCCGTCCCCACATCATTCCCAAATTCTCCTTGGCTACCATGTAAGCGCCCCCGCCCTGGGGGTATGTGTCAATTACCTGTCGGTAACTGACGATCAGGATTCCAATCAGAATCATGATTGCAACCGCGACCGGCAAGGAAAACGAGAATGCAACCGCTCCAACGGTGGCCAATTCAAGCAGGATTTGCTCCGTTCCATATGCCACGGAAGAAAGGGCATCCGACTTCACCCCTCTGCCAGATCTCTCGACGACATTTAATACACAGATATACTTCCCATCCGTCAAGCACAATAACAAGAAATTATCAATAACAGGCGCATATCCTGGGATTTGCGGGAATTCTCCATCCGTCAAAATCTGGAAATCCAGCCGGATTCCACTCTTTTTCCCGGGTACGGAGTCCGCTCCTCAATCGTATACCGTGAAAGATTCAAAAGTACTCCCAGTGCGGTCAGTTTGATTATCAGCGCACTGCCGCCATAGGAAATAAGCGGCAGCGGGATGCCAATCACCGGCAGCAGATCGCTCACCATCCCGATATTGGCCAGCACGGCAAATCCGATCATCGCCGTAACACCAGCCGCGACCAGCGCACCGAAACGGTCGGGCAAAAGGGAGACGATCCGGGTTGCCCGCCAGATTAAAACCGCAAACAATCCAATCAACAGGATCCCGCCAATGGTGCCCCATTCTTCCGACAGAATGGCAAAAATAAAATCGGTGTGCGGCTCGGGGAGATAAAGAAATTTTTCGATGCTCCGCCCCAGCCCCAAGCCCGTCCAGCCGCCGGAGGAGAGGGCGTACAGGGAGTTTGCCTGTTGAAAGCCGAAATCCTGCATGTGCTCCGGCGAGAACGGATCCAGAAAAGCGAAAATCCGCTCCCTCCGGTAATCCGACAAGAAGATGAAAGCAAAGGCCAATAGACCGGCCGGTACGAGAAGTTTGCCCAAGTGCCGCAGCGGAGTGCCTGCGACAAACAGGATCGCCAACGCGCTGCCCGCCAACAGGGAGGCCGCGTCCATGCCCGGTTCGATCATCACAAGCCCCGCAAACAGAGCGGTGATCACAACCGGCGGCACAACCCCTTTTTTAAAATCGTGAAGAACATTCTGTTTTTTTGTAAGAAAGTGGGATATGTACAAGAGAACGGTAAACGTTGCCAGTTCGGACGGTTGGAAGGATATCGGCCCCAGATAAATCCAGCGATGCGCACCTTTGACACCGGGGAAAAAGAAGACCAGCAGCAAGCTGATCAGTGAAAAGGGAACCAGCAGTTTCAGGACATTCCGCCATTTCCAGTAAGGCACGTTCATGGCGATGGCCATGGCAGCCAGTCCCAGCACGGTCCATACGCACTGCCGGACAAAAAAGTACTGCGGGGACTTTCCCATCTCCTGGTAAGCCCAAATGATGCTGGCGCTGTAAATGTTCAGCAAACCGATGCAGACAAGCAAGAGAATGACGATAAGCAAAATAAAATCCGGACGGTGGCGGGTAAGTTTCATAAAGTTCCTCCCATTGGCCCGCAAACAGGAAACTCGGCCAAGCAATTCACCATAGAATAACTGGACGGCAGCCCAAAAGGCTGTTAAAAAAGCTTCGGCAGGGGGCCTGACCATGCACTGGCTGACCATTGTCCTGATCGGCATCGCTTCCAACCTGGACAATTTGGGGATTGGCGTCTCGTTTGGAATGCGGTCGACACGAATCCCCTTCACGTCAAACCTGATGATTGCGCTCATTTCCATGATCGCCACTTACCTGTCCCTCTCCGTCGGAGAGTGGGTTTCTCACTACATTTCGGAAGACGCGGCAAACCTCGGCGGCGGCATGATCATTACCGCAATCGGCGTCTGGACGATTTGGACGAACTTCAATCGGCCTTTATCCGAATCCTCAAAAACGAATGACACCGATACTCTAACGGATGTTCTCCGCAATCCGGCAAATGCCGATCTTGACCATAACAGCGTGATTTCAGGGAAAGAGACATTTCCGTTGGGCCTGGCACTTGCCCTGAACTGTCTGGCAAGCGGCTTCGGTGCGGGCGTCAGCGGGGTTTCGCCGCTTGGGGCGACAATTTCGGTGGGTGTTTTCTCGCTTGTCACAGTCGATCTTGGCGTGCGCGCCGGACACAAAATCGCCCAAACCTGGCTGGGCCGCTATTCGAACCTGATTGCGGGCCTGCTGCTGATCGGAATCGGCTGTTATGAGATGATCAACTGACCTCCGGGTTTGTTTTAAAACGCAAGCTTTCTTCGCCGCAGGGCAATCGAAAGCACGATTCCCACCACCATAAAATTGGTCAGGAGAGAACTTCCGCCGTAGGAGACAAACGGCAGCGTAATCCCCGCGACCGGCATGATGGCCAGATTCATGCCGATATTCTCAAAGACCTGAAAGCCGAACATCCCCACCGCCCCGGCAATAAAGTAAGCGGAAAAACTGTCGGCCACTGTGGCTGCGATCCGGATCATCCGGTAGAAAAATAGGAAAAAGAGCAAAATCAGCAGACTGGAGCCGATAAATCCGAACTGTTCGGCAATCGCGGAGAAAATAAAGTCGGTCCACTGCTCCGGAACCCAGCCGCCCTGCGTTTGCGGTCCGTTCAGCAAACCTTGCCCGGTCAACTGGCCCGCTCCCACGGCAATCTCCGCCTGGCGAACCTGGAACCCGTCCCCCGTCGGATCGGCTTCCGGATCCAACAACGTGACGATTCTTTTTTGCTGATGTTCCGCCAGCGGCAGTTTGTGAATCAGGTTAATGGTCTGATCGGGATACACGTCCGCAGCAAGAATGATCCCCACCAGAAAAAGCCCCCCGACAATCGAAAAAACCAGCAGTTGCCGTTTGCTCAAAGACAGGATGATCATGCTGAACAGAATTCCTAGCAACACAAGCGCCTGCCCAAGCGCGGGCTGTTTGAGGATCAATAACAGCGGCACCCCTACGATCAGCAAAAGAACGCCAAAATGTTTCCAGCCAAACGGTTCTTCCTTTTGCTGCACCTTTTCCATGTAGTCCGCGATCATCAGAATTACGAATATTTTCGCGAATTCGGACGGCTGAAACTGAAAACCTGGCAGTGTGATCCAACTGTGCGCTCCTTTGACCGCCGGAAACGCAAATACGACAACTAACAAAAAAAGGCTGATCCCATACCCGATCCGGGCCACCCGTTTGCGAAACATCCGGTAATCGAGCGCAACAAACAGGAACATGCAGGCGTAAGAAACGATCTGCCAGACAATCTCTTTGACATACCAGCTTTCCATCCCGGCGCGGTTGACGGTTGCGGCATAAACGGCTTCCGTGCTCAAAACGGAGATCGCAAGCAAGATCAGTACCAGCAAGAAATCAAAGTCCCGGACATGTCTCTTCAGCCAATCCAAACTCACCATATCGGTCACCCTTCTCCAATCCGCGAACTACAGTATAGCGAAAAAATACGGAAAAATTGTGGAAAAGCCCAAAAAGAAGACCACAACGCGAAAGAGTTATGGTCACAAAAACGGTTTAGGTCAGATTGTCATTCAGAAAGATTTTGTGGCCGGAATGTTTAACAATTGCGGTACAGTTACAAACGTGTATCCTTGCGATTTAAGTGTCGCGATGATTTCGGGCAAGGCCCTGACCGTATTGCTTAAATCTTCTCTCTTTCCACCGGCGCTGTGCTGTAAGATAATCCCTCCCGGACGAAATTCTTTCCGTACATAGTCCAGGATCTGAGGAACCGGCGTACCGGCCCAGTCGCGGGTATCCACTGACCAGTCGATCACTCTGTACCCCATGGCCCCGACTTCCCGGATGATGTCGGGGGTCGTGGCGCCGTATGGCGGCCGGAAAATGGCCGGATGATACCCCACGATCGAATCCAGCAGCCGGTCCGTCCGCTCCACTTCCGAACGAATCCGATCCGGGGGCAGTTTTGTGAGTTTTGGATGGTCCCAGGTATGATTGCCGATCGCATGCCCTTCGTTGACAATCCGTTTGACCATCTCGGGATGGGCTTGCGCCCGCGTCCCGACGATGAAAAAGGTGGCCCTTACGCCATTTTGTTTTAAAATGTTGAGGATCTGCGTCGTATAATGGACATCGGGCCCGTCATCAAAAGTCAATGCGGCTTGTTTCACGGAACGCGGCCCCGCATAATACAGAACTCTCGAAGCCTCGCCCCCCGCCCTGACCGGGGCGCTTTCCCGATTTTGCAATTCGGGGCCGCCGGCCAGATCCGGCGTGTGGATATTGTCCCGGTCAGGAGTTGACAGACCCGGTGAAAGAGAGGATGGGGGAGAACCCGGCTGAGGAACCGGCGGAACCGCTCGCTGCATACAACCCGCAACAAGCATACCGGCCAGAAGAAGAATGGCTGACTTTTCCAATGAACGTGGCATGATACCGATCCCCCCTGTATTTATTGGGATAGGGATAGTATATGGATACAAACAGCCATTATACGCCTTCGGTTACGGCTTGTTCCCGATAGGACCATCTGCAGATCAAAACCGAAATCTCATACAACAGGAGCAGCGGGATCGACACCGAAATATGGGAAATGAATTCGGGCGGGGAAATCATGCACGCCACAACCACCAGAACGAAATACGCGTACCTGCGCAGTTGAATTAACCGCCGAGGGCTGACAAAGCCAAGCCGCGACAGGAACATCACGACAATCGGCATTTCAAAAAACAGCCCGAGCGGCAAAATGACGCTCGCCATCAGGCCATAGTAACCGGACGCCGTAAAGAGCATATTGAATTGCTGGCTGCCCAGCCGGATTAAAAAGGAAAACAGCATGGGAAACACGACGAACCAGCCGAAGGCCGCTCCCAGGAGAAACATGGCGTACACGCCCGGAATGTACCGCAACGTGATTTTTCGCAACTCTTTACTTAAAGCCGGGGCGACAAAGCGCCAGATCTGCCAGAGAATAAAAGGAATCGTCAGGACCAGCGCACTGACTCCCGCAACCATAAAATACACGTGCAGAACCTCACTCGGTCCTAAAACCGTTAATTTGATTCCGGGCCCTGCCGGCCTCTCCAAAAAAGCAAAAATAGGATTGATAAACAGGAAGGACAGGCAGAGAAACCCGGCAAACACCAGCAAGACGAAGATCAGACGCCTGCGCAATTCAGTCAAATGCTCAACCAGATTGATCCGTTGGTTCGTCATATCACTTCACCCGGTTTTAACCAACTTCCGCCACACCGGCAAACTTACTTCACAAACCCCAACAGCACTTCCCGGATCACCTTCGATGCCACGATCTGCGACAATTCGGACGGATCGATGCCGGGCGCGACTTCCACAATATCGAAGCCGACGACATTCAGCCCCGCTTCCGCGATCGCGTGGATCGACTGCAGCAGTTCCTGCGAGGTGATGCCTCCCGGTTCGGCGGTGCCGGTTCCCGGCGCGAATGCGGGATCGAGCACATCGATGTCCACCGTGACATAGACCGGCCGCCCTTTCAGTTCCGGCAGCACTTTTTGCAACGGCTCCAATACCGCAAACGGATAAAAATGGGTGTTCGCCCGCCCCCACTTGAACTCTTCCCGCGTGCCCGAACGGATTCCGAACTGGTAGATGTTTTTCGGACGGATGAACTCCGACGCCATCCGGATAATCGCGGAGTGGGACAGTTTTTCCCCTTCGTATTGTTCGCGCAGATCCGCATGGGCGTCCATTTGCACCACGACAAGATCCGGATATTTTTGCGCAAGCGCTTTGAGCGGGCCCCAGGTGACCAGGTGTTCCCCGCCGATCCCCAGCGGAAATTTGCCGTCGGCGACGATTTTCTCGACAAATTCCCGAATTTGTTCCAGCGATCTTGCCGGATTTCCGAAGGCGAGCGGAATGTCCCCCGCGTCGAAATATTTGACGTCTTCCAGATGTTTGTCGAGGTAAGGACTGTATTCCTCTAGCCCGATTGACACTTCGCGGACGCGGGCCGGTCCCAGGCGCGTGCCGCCCCTGAACGATACCGTCCAGTCCATCGGCATTCCGTAGATCACCGCCTGCGCCGCATCGTAATCCTGTGTCGCGCCGATAAACTCGTTGCCGGCATAAGCGGGATCAAATTTCATGGGATGCAACGCCACTTCCCTCGCCTCCTACTTCAACAACTCTTCCACAAACTTTGGCAGATCAAAAATCGATTTGTGGATCTTCGGCGAATAGTACTTCGTGCCCGGCGGGTCAAACAGCTTCGATTCGTCCGCTTCCAGCGGGTCGTATTTTTTGGAGCCCAGGGTAAACCCCCACAGACCGGACGGATAGGTGGGAATGGAAGCCGTATAGTAGCGCGTGATCGGGAAGATCGACGAAATGTCCTTAAACACGCGGGTGATCAAGTCCCGGTTGAACCAGGGGGATTCGGATTGCGCCACCATAATCCCGTCTTCTTTCAGCGCTTCGTAAATACCCTGATAGAAGTCCTTCGCGAACAGCCCCACGGCAGGCCCGACCGGCTCGGTGGAATCGACGAGGATAATGTCGTACTCGTTTTTGTGTTCCATCACGTGTTTGATCCCGTCCATCACCTGCACATCGACTTTCGGATTACCGGTCAACTCGCTCGCAATCTGCGGCAGATACTGCTTCGACACCTCGATCACGCGGCCGTCGATTTCCGCCAGCACCGCTTTTTCCACACTCGGGTGTTTCACAATTTCGCGGATTGCGCCGCCATCGCCGCCGCCGACCACAAGCACCTTTTTCGGATTGGGGTGCGTGTTGAGCGCCACGTGGGAAATCATCTCATGATAGACAAACTCGTCCTTGTCGGTCGTCATGACCATGCCGTCGAGCACCAGCATCTTGCCCCACTGCAGGGTCTCGATCATATCGATATCCTGAAATTCGGACTTCTCCGTATGCAGCGTTTGCTTGACCTTCGCGGTAATGCCGAAATTCTCCGTTTGCTTCTCGGTGTACCAAAGTTCCATGTTCCGCATCCCCCTAACATCGTCGCTCCTAAAAGGTTTCATCCAGACAATTCATCATTATACATCAAGCCGGGCAATCTAGCAATTTGACCCGTCCTTTCCCTGTTGACCCGTCCTTTCCCCCTCCGTCATTTTGACTGGGAATCCCACGGGTATTCTGGCTAGCATTCTTGTCCATACTGGTTGCTAGACAATCTGTCCGCCAAGGAGCGTGGTACGATGTCCGACAAACCGAATCTGGCGGAAGACGCCTGGACGGGGAGCAAAACGGCCCAACCTGTCGTCCCTTACGACCGCTCCCGCCGCAAAAAGGTGCTTCTGCTGAAACTGAGCCTGTTCTTTTTCACCGTAGCCTTTCTTTCCGGCTTCCTTTTTTACCTGTACGTGCGGTTCGCGCCGTTGCCGGACAGCGATCTGAACACCCAGTCGCGAATCGTCGCGGTGGACGGCACACCGGTCGCGGGTCTTCTCAACAATGGCCAAAACCGGATCCGGGTAAGCATCCGGGACATCCCGCAGGATCTGCAAAATGCGACCATTGCCATCGAGGATGCCCAATTTTACGAACACGGCGGTTTCAATCTGCGCGGAATCGCACGGGCGATCTATGTGGACCTGAAAAGTGGGGAACTCGTGGAAGGCGGTTCCTCCATCACCCAGCAGTTGGCGAAGGTCCTGTTTTTATCCCATGACCGGACGTTTTCCCGAAAGCTTCAGGAGCTTTTGCTGACCCTGAAGCTGGAAACCCGTTTTTCAAAACAGGAGATTCTGGAAAATTACCTGAATGTGATCTATTACGGCTATGGGGCAAACGGCGTCGGCAGCGCGGCCAAAATCTACTTCAACAAAAACGCATCCGAGCTGAATCTGGCCGAATCCGCGATGCTGGCGGGAATCCCGAAGGGACCGGCCTATTATTCGCCGTTTAGCGACATGAACAAAGCGAAGGAACGGCAGTGGCAAGTGCTGCAGGCGATGGTGCGCAACGGCTACATCACGCAGGAACAGGCGGAGGCGGCTTACCGGCAGAAACTGATCTTTGCGGAGAAAAAAGACATCCAGAACGGCACCGCCCCCTACTTCACGCGATACGCTGCGTGGTCGGCGATTCATCAGCACGGCGTACCGGAGGACGAGCTGTACCGCGGCGGGCTAACCCTGCAAACGACCCTTGATCTGAATCTGCAAAAAGCGGCCGAAGCGGCCATCGAAAAATACCTGCCGGCAAGCCCCGGACTGCAGGCGGCGCTGATCGCGATGGACCCGCAAACGGGTCAGATCAAAGCGATGGTCGGCGGCAAAGATTTCAGCCAATCGTCTTTCAACCGCGTACTGGCGAAGCGGCAACCCGGTTCCTCCTTTAAGCCGTTCGTCTATCTGACGGCCCTTGAAAACGGAGCAACACCGGTCAAAATGGTGAAAAGCGAACCGACCACCTTCACCTACGACCGGGACAAAACCTATGCGGTCAAAAACTTCAACGATCAATATTCGTACGATTATATCGGCATGCGCGAAGCGATCAAAAAATCGGACAATGTGTACGCGGTATCCACGATTATGGAAGTGACACCCCAGAAAGTGATCGACACGGCCCGCCGCCTGGGCATTGAAAGCGAGCTGAAACCGTATCCGTCGCTGGCCCTGGGGGTGTTTCCCGTTTCCCCCTTGGAAATGGCCCGGGCCTACTCGGCGTTCGCCAATGGGGGAATTCTAGTGGAACCGGTGGCGATTCGACAGGTAACCAACGCTTACGGCCGCGAGATTTATCCGCGTTCAACCGAAGCGCGACAGGTAGCCGACCCGCAAAGCGTGTTCATCCTCACCGACATGATGAAAAGCGTGTTTGAGCCTGGCGGAACCGCCTACCGCGCCGCATCCTCGGTTGCAGACCGGGTCGTCGCGGGAAAAACGGGCTCGACCGACACGGATGCCTGGATGGTCGGCTTTTCGCCCAATCTGGTGGCCGTTGTCTGGGTCGGATACGACAAAAACCAATTTTTGAACACCCGCGAATCCTACGCGGCAGCCCAGATCTGGGGAGAATTCATGAAGACGGGGCTCGCGGACGCGCCAGCCAGCGATTTTGCCCGCCCGGAAGGACTGCTGGAACTGAACATCGATCCCGCCACGGGCCAATTGGCAACAAAGAATTGCCCGCGGGTGCAGCGCGAATTTTTCAAAATCGGCACCGAACCCGTCCAGGAATGTACCCTGCATTCGGCAGTCGGCGGCGATAAGGAAAAAAATGCATCCGCACCGGGCGAGTCAAACATCAAAAAATTCTGGAAGTGGTTTCGCGGCGGTTCCGGCTGAGACCGGCCAAAACTGACTGTTGACGCCCGCATGTCCTTGGCGTATCGTAAGAAAATAAAGTCCTTATAGGCTTGCGACGGTACAAGAGGGAGATGGAGGAATCAACATGGCGTTTGGATTATCCGACCGGGTCAAAGGGATTGCACCTTCACCGACCCTTTCCATTGACGCGAAGACAAAACAACTGGTGGCGGAAGGTCGCGATATCATCAATCTCAGCGTGGGCGAACCGGATTTCGGCACACCCCAGCCCGCTTGCGACGCGGGGATTTCCGCCATCAAAGAAGGGTTTACGAAATATACGGCCGTTCCGGGAATCAACGAACTGCGCAAAGCGATCGCCAAAAAGCTGAAAGAGGAGAACGGCCTCGATTACGACATGGACGACATCATCGTCTCCAACGGCGCCAAACATTCCCTGTTTAACGCGTTCATGGCGCTGTGCAATCCGGGAGACGAAGTGATTTTGCCGGCTCCTTACTGGGTCAGTTATCCGGAGATGATCCGCTTGACCGGCGCCGAACCGGTCGTCATCCCCACGGACGAATCGACCGGTTTCAAAGTTACGCCCGAAATGCTCAAACAAGCGATCACTCCCAAAACGAAGGCGTTGCTGCTCAACTCGCCCAGCAATCCGACCGGGGCCGTCTATACTCCCGAAGAACTGAAAGCGTTGGCGGAAGTGATCGAACAGCATGAATTCTACGTGATCTCCGACGAGATCTACGAGAAAATGGTCTACGGCGTCGAGCAGATCTCCATCGCTTCCGTTTCGGCAGGAATGAAGCAGCGGACACTGGTCGTCAACGGTTTCTCGAAGGCGTTCGCCATGACCGGCTGGCGCGTCGGGTACATTGCGGCGGATCGGGCGCTGGTGAAAGCGATGACAAGTTTTCAAAGCCAAACCACGTCAAATCCGGTCTCGATTTCGCAAAAAGCGGCTGTTAAAGCTTTGGAATGTTTTGACCCGCAGACAATCGAAACGTTCCGCCGTCGCCTTGACTACGTGATGAAACGGCTTGACGAAATGCCGCTGATCAGGTGCATCCGGCCGCAGGGCGCATTTTACGTCTTCCCCAATGTGGCGGATATTTTCGGCAGGTCGCATGAGGGCACCAGGATCGATTCGGCCAACACCTTCGCCACCCTGCTGCTGGAACGTGCCAATATCGCTCTCGTTCCCGGCGAAGGATTCGGCGCTCCCAACAATATCCGAATTTCATACGCGGTGTCCGACGATAACCTTGCGAAAGCAATGGACCGCCTGGCAGGCTTTCTGAAAGAAATCCGGTGACCGCATTCAACCGGCAAATCTGCAAATGATAACTTTTCCACACGCAAAGCACGCCTTGATTTCGGGGCGTGTTTTTTATCACCCGATTACCGGGGTCTTCTGAAGACTGCGATATTTGAGCGGATGGCAACCACACGAAACCCATTTTGCAACAGGCAAACAATAGCCCGTCTCAGCGATGCCCCCGCTGCCAGAAAAGGGATGCAGGGTGAAGCGCTTCCCAATATGCAGAAATCGAGAATCTCCAGTTTTTTGGCTACGCGGTTTCTCCTGAAGTTCAGGACCGCAACATCCGGCGTGCGGGTCGTACGCGGCATTTCCCACATCTCCTTATTAAAAAAGCCATTTACTTTTGGACAGGTATCTTTTCAATCGCGTGGAATTTTATTCTATGTGGTTTTTCTTTTCGGGAGTGAATGACGATGTCAAAACATTCGAATGTTTCCCGACTTGCCAAATGGTTACGAGAATCGGATTACACGGCGGTTCTCACAGGAGCAGGGATGTCGACAGAGAGCGGCGTTCCCGATTTTCGGTCAAAGACCGGCTGGTGGCGAAGCATCGATCCCCGCACCGTGGCGACCGTTGAGGCTTTAAACGATAATTACTCTCTTTTTCACGAATTTTACAGCATGCGCATCAAAGCGTTACATACGATCCGCCCCCATCGGGGGCATTACCTCCTGGCGGAGTGGCAACGTCAGGGGCTGATTGACTGCATCGCTACCCAGAACGTGGACGGATTGCACCAATTGGCCGGTAATACAGGGGTCCTTGAATTGCACGGTTCGATTTATGCGATCCGTTGCAATACCTGCCAAACACCCTCTAATATCGAAAACTTCCTGGAGAAACGCCCCTGTGCGAATTGCGGCGGCCGTTTGCGGCCCGGCGTCGTCCTGTTTGGCGAAGCGCTTCCCGAACGGGTTTGGAGCGAAGCGATCGACAACATGGTCAAAGCGGAACTGGTTTTGGTGATTGGCACCAGTTTGCAAGTATACCCGGTCAACCAGCTGCCGGCTATGGCAGGCGGCAAAATCGCCCTCATCAACCATGAAGAGACTGACATGGACCCTATTTTCGACCTCGTCCTCCACGGCAAAGCAGGCGAAGTGCTTGAGGCGTTGATGAATTGCATTGACATACTTTAAAAAATATAGTATATTTCGTATATATAGATGAATCTATAGACGCATCCAGAATTTCAATTTTTTTGAGGGAGGAAGTAAGTATGTCAGAGGTCGTAATTAAAAAATTGGATCATGGTCCGCTGGTGGTGAATGGCCCGGTACGTCTTGAAGATGGCAAAGGAAACGCCTATGAGGTGAAAGATCCCATCTATCTCTGCCGTTGCGGCGCTTCGAAAAACAAACCTTTCTGCGACGGTGCCCACAAAGCGGCCGGCTTCAGCGACGATTCTCAAGCAAAATAACACGATTCTCAAGTAAAACAATGGTCTAAATAAAGTCCCGGAAATCGTTTTTTCCGGGGCTTTGCCATAAACTCCTTAATTGATAATCAACGCATACACTTTTTTCGGGCCGTGTACCCCGATCGACAGATCGTTCTCGATATCGGCGCTCCGGGACGGACCGGTGATAAAGTTAATCCCTGCCGGCAGCGCGTTTTGCCGGTTCATTTCATCGATTCTGACCATCACTTCTCCTATCCGCGTCACCAGCTGTTCAGCGCGGAACACCGAGATGTGAACCGGCGGCAAAAGGCTTACGGAACGGGCTTTTCCGCGGGAAGAGAACAGGCACAACGTTCCGGTGTCGGCAACCGCGTAATCGACCCAAGTGATCCCCGCTTCCGCATCGTTGGCAATTTCCTTCATGGAGCGGTGTTCACCGCGTCCCCACACTTCGATCGTCCGACCGTCCTGCCGCAGCGCCTCATCGATCCCGAGACCCTCCAATTCGGGATGATCCCACCGGATCAGGCGGTTGAGGTTTTCCTCCCGAATCCACCGCATCAGCGCCGCGACAGCGTCCTGATCGGAATGGACGACTTCCGCTACGCCGGTCAGCGCTCGCCAGCTTTCGCAGAAACGCTCGATCTTCTCCTCCCGCGACAATTTGAACTGCCGCCAAAAATCGGGCGGCCCCACCACATCCCGCTTCGGCTTTTCCGTGAGCGGTTTTGCCCGTCCCAGCCGGGTCGCGATTCTCTGCAAAAACGCTTGTTCCTTATTCATCCGCCTTGCCTCCCTTTCTCCCGGGGGAGCCCCCGCGCCGGTTGCCGTTCTTCGCCGGAATGTGCAGCGCCGCCCAGTTCGTCGGAAATGCGGCTCCACTGTTCGCGGAACGTTTGTTTCGCCGGTGACGGGAAATGGCGGGCAAGCGTCCACCCCATCATGTTGAGCGGCCCTTTTTCGATAAAGCCGTCCTTCGCCATAAAGGGAACCATCAACTGCGCCGCTTTCATCGACAACCGGTAGCGGCCCGCTTTCGCGAACGCGCCGCTCCACGCTTTAAACGCCATCCGTTCCCAGCCGGGAGTCAAGCCCATTTTGACTTTGCGCGCCCGCAGATGCACGAGCATGTCGTGCAGCGGAATTTTCACCGGACAAGCGTCGGTGCACGCTGCGCACAGACTGGACGCGTACGGCAGATCGCCCCATGTTTGCATATCATCCCTCAGCAGCGGTGTAAGGACGGCACCGATCGGCCCCGGATAGACATCCCCGTATGCGTGGCCGCCGATCTGACGGTACACGGGACAAACGTTCAAACAAGCGCCGCAGCGGATGCATTTCAGCACTTCCTGGAACTCTTCATCGCCGAGGATCTTGTGCCGCCCGTTATCGACGATGATCAAATGGAACTCCTGCGCACCGTCCAGATCGCCTTCCTGCCGCGCTCCGTTGATCACCGACACATAGGTGGTGATCTTCTGTCCGGTCGCGCTGCGGGGCAGCAGATTCACAAAGGTTTCCAGGTCTTCAAACGACGGCAGCAACCGCTCCATCCCCATGAACGCCACATGCACGGGCGGCAGCGTCGTCACCATCCGCCCGTTTCCTTCGTTGGTAAACATCACGATCGAACCCGATTCGGCAATCGCAAAGTTGCAGCCCGACACGCCGATGTCCGCTTCGAGAAACTCTTTGCGCAGTTGGCGGCGTGCAAACGCGGTCAAGGTCGGGGTGTCCTCCGTCAATTTTTCGCCGCCGATTTCGGAAAATTTCTCCGCGATTTGATGGCGGTTTTTGTGAATTGCCGGCACAATGATATGCGACGGTGCCTCGCCGAACAGCTGAATGATATATTCGCCAAGGTCGCTCTCTACCACTTTGACGCCAATGTCTTCAAGGGCTTTGTTCAGGTGCACCTCTTCCGACACCATCGATTTTGACTTGAGCACGCTCTTTGCGTTTTTCTCCTTTACGATCCCCATGAAAATCGCAACCGCTTCCTCCGCCGTGTCGGCGATATGGACATGGCCGCCCCGCTTTTTGACGTTTTCGATCAACTGACCGAGGTAATAATCGAGATGCTGGATGACATGATTGCGAATACGGCTGCCCTGTTTCCGCCACTCTTCCCAGTTGCCGAGCGTCTCGCTTGCGGTCAGCTTGCCGCTTTCCAGACGGTCGGTCGTCTTCTTGACCGCCTCGATCAGCGTCTCATTCGCGATGGCATGCCGCATCCGCTCTCTTAACGACATTGCCGGTTTTACGCTCATGTCCGCACCCCTTCCCGCATGCCTTCCCACAGGAGTTCCGCCACGTGCATCACACGAACCGGCGCACCTTCAAACCGCAAACGCCCGCCGATATTCATAAGGCATCCCAGATCCGTTCCGACCAGGATTTCCGCTTCCGTTTCCTGCACGTGTTGCGCTTTCTCCGCAACCATCGCGCCCGACACCTCATGCATTTTCACCGCAAACGTACCCCCGAACCCGCAGCAATCCTCCGCAAAAGGCAGATCGACCAGTTCCAGTCCCCGTACATTGCGCAACAACTGTAAAGGCTCGTGCTTGACGCCCATTATGCGCATCGCATGGCAAGACGGATGATACGTCACTTTCGCTTTCAAGCTCGCCCCGAGATCCGTTTTGCCCAGCACGTTGACAATAAATTGCGTCAATTCGTGCGTCTTTCGCACAAACTTGCGTGCCCGGTCCTCCCACTTCGGATCCCCTTCAAACAACAGCGGATAGTAGTGATGAATCATGCCGACGCAGGAGCCGGACGGCCCTATGACATATTCGCTGTCCGCAAACGCCTCGATCATCGTCTTCGCGACATTCCGCGCTTCATCCCAATATCCCGAGTTGAAAGCCGGCTGTCCGCAGCAAGTTTGTCCCTCCGGAAAATCGATCTCCACACCCAACCGGTCCAGCAGGCGCACGGTGCTCTCACCGACATGCGGATAGAACGAATCCGCCAGGCACGTAATAAACAGAGATGCCTTCATATCTGCACCAACCCTTCGAGAGTCTATCTGTCACCTGCATTCTATTATACTCGATTCGGAAGAGGTAGGGAGACCTGATCTATAAAAAATTATCGTTCAGCATTCTTCACTACCTTCCAAATTGCCTTCACCATCGGAAAATTTCCCGTCGTTGACGATTGCGATCAGTCCCGCTCTGTCCAGCTCGTCCAGCACCTCAAACAGATTTTCCCGTTTTGAGTCAGGCAGGCTTGACACGAAACGGTTGATCTCTTCCGCGCTTGCTTTTTTCAGAAAATGAACGCCTCCGTGTTTGCTGTAGAAGGATTGCACCATCAACATCACCCCAACCAGGAATCTTTCATTTTAATATGCCCAATCCGGAGAATTCTACACACTTTGGCGCCTTCCGCTCCATACGATGATAAGAGGGCGACCCTCTACCGGTTCCCTTTGCGACAGGAGGTGCCATCGTGAACCAACAGCCACCAACGGCCAGACCGAAACGAACTGTGAACGCGGTGCTTGCCGCAGACAAGAAAAGTACAAACGCAACGCGCAAAAAAACGGCGGGGCGGAAAGCGATCCCCGCACCCAAAAACGCCGCTCCGCCCGCCACGCGGTTACCTTCCAATCTGTTGTCGATTTCCAGTCTCAGCCAATTGAGCGCCTTGTGCAAACAATGCATTAAATATTTGCAGCAGGCGGATATCTGGCTTGACACTTTATACCGGGCTTCCAACACGTTAAACGAAACCGGGCTGTTGAAAAAGATCATGCAGACAAAAGGAAAGGGTTTATCGACGGGAGATCTGGCGGGGTTGCTGCTGGCGTTTATGAACACTCCACTGGCGGACCAATTTTTCAAGGGAGGCGCTTCCGACAACGCCCAAAGCCAGGAAACGGCCAAATCCGCTCCGTCCGCGCAAGCGCCGACAGAAACGCAGTTGCCTTCGCCGTCTTTGCCCGTTCCGCAGAGACAGAATTCCGGATCTCCGGTGGGCCCCGGCGCTCCCGGCCTTGCTCCCCCCCAGCCACAGCCATGGCCCGCTCCAATGCCCGGATACGGCCCCCCGCCGCAATATCCGAACGCTTACCCGCCGTTTCCCGGTTACGCTTACCCGCCGGCGGTCGGACACAATCCTTGGCATAACGGGTAAGGAAAAAAAGACTGCGAATTGGTCGCAGCCTTTTTTGTTACTTGATAAATTTGTTGAACTCGTTCAGCGAGTTCGGATCGATCTTACCCTGCCCGTATTTTTTCAAAATCTGTTCGGGGGCCTGGGGTTCGCCGCCTTTGGTGGCGTCCTTGTAAGCTTTCATAAACTGATCGAGCCGCTCTTCACTGACGGGCAATTTGAATTGGGCAGCCAGTTTCCGGGCAAGATCTTTCACTTTCTCCGCATCTTTCCATTCCTCTGGCTTTGTATTTTTCACCTGATTCAGAACGTCAAGCAGCCCGCCCTTGTTCGCTTGTTTCATCCTCTCTTTCAAAACCTCCATCGCGTTGGCTGGCGGAGTCGTTTGTTCCTTCGCGGTTTCGGCGGTTTTTTGCTGTTGCGGCGCTTTCTGCCGCGACGTCTTGCCGGTGTCTTTGCGCGACTTTTTTGCCACGATTCGCCCTCCTGTCCTTTAGGTTCTTAGGGTATCAATACATAGTACACTTGCTGCCGCGGATTCGACCCTTGCATCCGCCCAGGCCGGCAAAAAACGCCTTGCCGCAACAGGCAGACACGCAACCGTCAAGACACTGGTCGTTTTTGCAGAAATCGCAAGTTCGGCATGGTTTTCGGGCCGGTGCTGGCCGGCGAAGATTTTTCCGTGAAAACATCCCGCCTAAAAAATGGGCTCTTCTCACACGCGCCGGTTCGGATTGGGCAAGTTCCCATTTTCCGGTCCGAAAATACATTGATATTGTAGCCTGCAACAGGGAAGGTGAAGATATGGCCGTTGTTCGGGCACCCATTGAACATGTCAGACTGCTGGCGCGGCTGATGCGGGCGGAAGCGGAAGGTGAAGGAAAACTGGGGATGCTGATGGTCGGCAATGTCGGAGTGAACCGGGTGATTGCGGACTGTCTGGATTTCAAACGGATTCGCAACCTCCGGGACATGGTGTTTCAACGCCCCGGCGGCTTTGAAGCGGTAACCAAAGGCTATTTTTATCAAAAGGCGCGGGAGCAGGACATGCACCTTGCCCGCCGTGTGATCCGGGGCGAGAGATTCCATCCGGCAACCTATGCGTTGTGGTTTTTTGACCCCAGGCCCCGCATATGTCCCGCCCGCTGGTTCGGGCAGCGGCATACAGGGCGGTACAAAGTCCACTGCTTTTATGCCCCCAATGAAAGAGATTGTCCCAGGGTCTATCGGTAGCCCAGAGGATGCGGACGGACAGAAAACCGATTTTTAACCGATCTTGAAGAGTAAGGAGTGAATGGTATTGTATTACTGGAGTCCCGATGTCAGGCAGGTATATCCCTATTCCCCTTATTATCAGTATGGCATGATGATGCCCCAGGCGGGCATGACGCAACCCGGTTTGACGCCGACCAAAATGGGGCAGCCGGGAGCCGCACAGCCAACCGTCCCGATCCCGAGCGGTTCGGTTGTCCAACTGCCGATGGCACCCGCTGCACCGCCCTTGCCGACCGCCGAAGAATCCTATGTCGAAAACATTCTCCGCTTCAACCGGGGCAAAATCGGCACTTTCCGCTTTACATTTGAAAACAACCCCCAGTGGAACGCGGTGGAAATCCGTGGAAGAATCGAAACCGCGGGGCGCGACCATATCATTCTCAGCGATCCGCGAACCGGCAAACGCTACCTGATGCAGATGGTAAACTTCGATTACGCGGAATTCGACGAACCCCTCGCTTACATCCCGCCGTACATTCCACCCGTTCTGCAACAGGAACTCACAACGGGAACCGCCGAGGGCCGGGAATGACGCGCGGCAATTAAAATACCGGAAAATCGGTCAAGACTGGGCCTGAAGTCTTGGCCTTTTTTATTGTTTTCTGCCGATTGCCGAATTTCACCAAAAAATCCCGATAGAGAATTTTAAAAAAAGTCTTGTAACGAAAAAACATCTGTGTTATAGTACACACATAAACATCTCGCTGTTATATAATACACCGAGAGATATATCGAGGAGGAGAGAAACTTATGACACGGGAAGAGCAAATTCGTCAACTCGAAGAGAGTTGGAAAGCGGACCGCTGGAAAGGCATCGAACGCCCTTATACGGCTGAAGATGTGGTTCGGCTCCGCGGTTCTGTTCAGATCGAACACACTCTCGCCCGTCTCGGGGCAGAGCGTTTGTGGAACCTGCTGCATACGGAACACCACGTGCATGCGCTTGGCGCGTTGACCGGTAACCAGGCGGTTCAACAAGTCAAGGCCGGATTGAAAGCGATTTACCTGAGCGGTTGGCAGGTGGCAGCAGACGCAAACCTGGCAGGCCAAATGTATCCGGATCAAAGTTTGTATCCCGCAAACAGCGTGCCGCATGTTGTAAAGCGGATCAATCAAGCGTTGCAGCGTGCTGACCAGATCCAACATTCGGAAGGAAAAGGGGACATCTACTGGTTCGCGCCGATCGTGGCTGATGCGGAAGCCGGATTTGGCGGCCCGTTGAACGTGTTCGAACTGATGAAAGCGATGATTGAAGCGGGCGCTGCCGGCGTACACTTCGAAGACCAGCTCGCGGCCGAGAAAAAATGCGGTCACATGGGCGGCAAAGTGTTAATTCCGACGCAATCCGCAATCCGCAATCTGGTAGCCGCTCGTCTCGCGGCCGACGTCATGGGGGTTCCGACGATTTTGATCGCACGGACCGACGCCAACGCAGCAAACCTGTTAACGAGTGATATCGATCCGCGTGACCAGGAATTCCTCACCGGCGAACGTACAACCGAAGGCTTCTTCCGTGTCAGAGCCGGACTTGATCAGGCAATCGCACGCGGACTCGCATATGCGCCTTACGCCGATCTGATCTGGTGCGAAACTTCCGAACCGAACCTCGATGAGGCGAGACGCTTCGCGGAAGCGATCCATGCGAAATTCCCGGGCAAACTGCTCGCTTACAACTGCTCGCCGTCCTTCAACTGGAAGAAAAAGCTCGATGACGCAACAATTGAGAAGTTCCAGTACGAGCTCGGCGAAATGGGATACAAGTTCCAATTCGTTACCCTGGCAGGGTTCCATGCCCTCAACTACAGCATGTTCGAACTGGCACGCGGGTACAGGGATCGCGGCATGGCTGCCTACTCCGAGTTGCAACAAGCGGAATTCGCCGCCGAAGTTCACGGTTACACCGCTACCAGACATCAGCGTGAAGTGGGTACCGGCTACTTCGACGATGTAGCTCAGGTTATCGCAGGCGGTACGTCCTCCACCACTGCCCTCACCGGTTCCACCGAAGAGGAGCAGTTCCAAACTGTATAGATCTTTTAGGCACGGAAACGGCATCTTTTGGGTTCCTTCCCCCTCTGGGCCCGAAAGGTGCCGTTTTCCTGCCAAATAAAAAAAGCAGCGCTTGACTCAGCGCTGCCAAACGGTCTTCAGCCGTTCCCCGAAAACGGCTCGCCCCGGGATTCGCCCGTCTCGGCATCCGTTTGATTTGTCAGCCGAACATCAGTGGCAGAATCCGTTCACGAAGGAGAATCGCCGTTTTGCACTTGCAGAAACTTGCGGCTTGTCACCCTTGCCGCCCGGCGTTTGCGGTTCGCTTCATACAGGTAGTAAGCGAGGGGATATGTCAATGCACCCAATGCAATCGAAATCAGCGTCATTCCGATAATCGTTTTGAGCTGAAGGTTTAAAAACCCCGCGAGCCACTCCGGGAACCACGCTGGCATACTCACCGGAAACGGGAGCAACAGGTCGCCGAGCCACTTTCCCGTCACCAAGAGCGGAATCGGGAGAAAAGTCAGCTTTGCGACAACATGCCCGATGACAGCAGCCGGAAATGACCCACGCGCGATTCGGACCAACGGGTAAAAAACCACATAGACCAGCATCGCGGTTGAAATGACAAGAAACTCGATACCAAAACCAATGGCAAAGCCTGTTGCCACTTTTCTGGCACCGCCGGGAGACCGCAGAAGTTTTAGGTACTGCAACTTCATGGCTCGTCCGAGCCGTTTCAAACCGGATGTCACAGATTTTGCCATCGAAAAAACCCCTTAACCACAAGATCTTCTATCTATTTATAGAATAATCTCCCGCGGCCTTTTTTTAAATACCCAATGATTGAAACTCTTTTACTCGTGTTTCATCTTTTCCAGCAGTTCAGCCATTGCGTTTTCAATCGAAACGATACGGCCCGTTGCGGACTGCAGCGCGGCCGATTGTTCCCGCGTCACTTCCTTATTCTCTTTCACCTTTTCGGCAATCGTCGAAAAGATGTTTTGAATTTCCTGCAAAATTTCGCCGATATTTCTAACCGATTCTTCACTTGATACGGCGAGCTTCCGGACCTCATTGGCCACGACGGCAAACCCGCGGCCGGCCTCCCCGACACGCGCCGCCTCGATTGCCGCGTTTAAGCCGATTATATTGCTTTGAGACGCGATATTTTTGATCGCCTGCAGCACCTGTTCAATGTTTTTGACTTTCTCAATCGATCCGGCGGTTGTTTCATACGTCATCTGACTGGCGTTTGCAATTTGTTGGGCACCGGCCGTCACTTCCTCCACAGTGGCGACAATGTCCTGCAGGTCGTTGCCGATCCTCCCGATCGTTTCGCCAAGTTCCCGCAACACTTCCTGATTGTGCAGCCACAATTGGACGGTGCGGACCGCAATCCCCGCCAAGGGGCGGACGATTGTCGGATCTCCCGCAATTCCCAGATTGGCGATGCGAACTCCCTTATAAGGAATTGGAAGATTGACGCCTGCAAGAACCCCTTCCAGCCGTTCCGCCTCTTCGACGGTGACGATCCCCTCCTTCAATTCCCCGTCCATCACCTTCTTCGCAACAGCGTGGAAGGTGCCGATCCGATTTTTGTTTGTCGAGGCAAAAATAATCCCGTCACGATCCATTATGCTCACCGGATGGCCCGATTCTTCCCGTAGCATGTCGCAAATTCGCTGCGCAAACTCTTGTGTAAGCAAAGATCTTACCTCTTCCATCGCTCGTCGTCCTCCCTAAAGGTCAGGTGACCTGATAATCAACCATTTCATCATAAGTAGTTCGGTCTGCCATCGTTTTACACCTGCCGGACATAGCCGCTTCCCGCAAAAAAATAAAGAGCAGATCCATTTTCCGCTCTTTATTCGAATCGGGGGCAAATTTGCTTACCCTCTCACTTACTTACTTGCGTGCGGGAAGGCGGACCGAATTTTTCGGGTTTCGGTACAGGGTCGGTGACGGTTTCCCGAATAATCTGTTCAACCCGCTTTAAATCGTCAGCAGACAATTCCCAACCGATCACGCCCGGCACCTCCGCAAGCTGACCCGGCCGACGGGCGCCCCACAGCGCTACGCTGACCCCCGGCTGCTGAAGAACCCAGCGGATGGCGAGCTGCATGACGCTTTTTTCTTTTTCGGCCGCCAGTGCTTTTAGCTTCTCGACAGCCGCAAGGTATTGCCGGAAGCGATCTCCCTTAAACATCGGGTTATGATGACGAAGATCATTTTCCGGGAATGTCGATTCCGCCGTAAACTTCCCGGTCAATAACCCGTGAGCCAGCGGGCCCCACACCAGGGTTCCGATGTTATTTTTGTCACAGTAGTCAAAAGTATCCAGCCAGTACTGTTGGAACAGGTTCAACTGCGGCTGGTTGCTGTGCAGCGGCGCGACTTTCCGCCACAGGTCCATCTGCTCGGGGCTGTAGTTGCTGACCCCGATCGCCCGGATTTTGCCTTGCTCGTACAGGCGAAGCAAAGTTTCCGCCGTGTCTTCGATGGGAGTTTCCGGGTCCGGCCAGTGTACCTGGTAGAGATCGATGTAATCCGTCCGCAGGCGTTTCAGGCTGTCATCGATTTCTTTACGAATTCGCTCCCGCGACGAGTTTCGGAATACCCGCTGCTTGTCGTCCCATTCCAGACCCAATTTTGTGGCAAGGATCACCCGGTCCCGCTTGCCGTACTCCGCAACGGCACGCCCGACAATCTCTTCCGACAAACCAAAGCCGTACACCGGTGCCGTATCAATCAGAGTAATCCCCAAATCAAGGGCCTGATGGATCGTGCGAACCGCCTGCGCCTCATCGGTTCCCCCCCACATCCATCCGCCCATCGCCCACGTCCCCAGCCCGATGCGGGAGGCTTTGAGGGAAGATGTTCCGAGCGTTATGTAGTCCATTTGAGTCCCTCCTTCACTCTAACCATTCGCCCCTCCAAACGCAGCTCACTTGGCCATGCTTACTTGCGATCCCTCTCCGTCTCAATCGGGTTGCCGGGATAGGTGATCCAGTCGCTCCAACTGCCCGCGTACAATTTGACGTTGCTGTAGCCGGCTTCCTTCAAAGCCAGAATATTGGGGCAAGCGGTGACACCGGAACCGCAATATACAATCACTTCCTTCCCCGGATCAATCCCCTTAAAGCGCTGCTTCTGTTCTGCGGGAGACTTCCACACCCCCTGCTCATCCACACCGTCTTTCCAAAAATAATTCAAAGCGCCCGGTATGTGGCCCGCCACCTTGTCGATCGGCTCTTCCAGCCCGCGGTAGCGCTTCTCCTCGCGGGAATCGATAAGAACCGTTTCCTCTTTTCCCAGCTTCGCTTTCACCGCTTCCATCCCGACCAGCATGCCATCCTGCACTTGCGATTTGAACGTCCTCGGCTGTGCCGACGGCACCTCCGCCGTCACCGGGTATCCCTTCGCTTTCCACTGCGAGAAACCGCCGTCCATCACATACGCTTCCCGGTGTCCCAAATATTGCAGCAGCCACCACAAACGGGACGCCATCGCTCCGCCCTGGTCGTCATAAGCCACCGCCTTGACGTTTTCACCGATCCCGATCCCGCCCAATTTGCGGGCAAATTCGCCGACATCCGGCAGGGGATGCCTGCCGCCGTGCGTTTGTTTCGGACCGGACATATCCTGTTCCAGATCGAGATAAAAAGCGCCCGGAATGTGCCCGGTCCTATACGCTTCCCTGCCGGCTGCGGGCTCCCCCAACACAAACCGGCAATCGATGATGCGCACTTGCGGGTTCACCTGTCCGTCCCGGATTTGTTCTTTTACCCATTCCATGCTGACGAGATACTTGGCCATTGTCGTTTCACGCTCCGTTTTTTAAAAAAACTTTCTGCCACTAAAATACTTCTCTGCCCGCCCCGCGAATCCTCCGCTTTGCAAAAACGTCCGGATCAAAACCCGGTCGTCTTATAAACCGGGGGCAGCATCGATCGGGAGCGTAAATTCCCTTCCATCCACTAACAGTTTTTCTATCTCCTGCGGGGGCAACGGCCGGCTGAACAGATACCCTTGCATCATGTCGCACTGCACACCCCGCAAATACCGGGCCTGATCAACGGTTTCCACGCCTTCCGCCGTGACTTTCAGCTTCAAACTCTGGGCCAACGCGATAATCGCTCGTGCAATCGTTTCGTTGTCCGGATCGGACATGATATCCCGCACAAACGTCTGGTCAATTTTTAACGCGTCGATCGGCAACCGCTTCAGATAGCTCAACGAGGAATACCCGGTGCCGAAATCGTCGATCGAAATTTGAATCCCCATCGTTCTCAACTGCTGCAGCCTCACCACCGTGTCCTCCGAATTTTGCATAATGCTCTCGGTCATCTCCAGCTTTAACCAACACGGGTCAAGACCTGTCTCGTCCAGTATGCGGGCAACCCGCTCAACCAGATCCTGCTGCAAAAACTGCCGGGCGGAAAAATTGACCGACATCAGGATCGGCGGATATCCCGCTTCTTGCCAGGCTTTGTTCTGGGCGCAGGCGGTGCGCAGCACCCATTCTCCAATCGGGATGATCAACCCGGTCTCCTCCGCAACAGGAATGAACTCCGCAGGAGAAATGTTCCCCATCGCCGGATGGTTCCAGCGCAGCAGCGCTTCCACCCCCACGATCGCCATGCTGTTTGCGTCAACCAACGGTTGATAGACAAGTGTGAATTCGTTCCGTTCCAGCGCCTTGCGCATCGAATTTTCAAGGGTGAGACGCCGAAAAGCCATCACTTTCATTTTTGGAGTGAAGATTTGATAGTTGTTTTTTCCCTGTTCCTTCGCGCGATACATGGCGGTATCCGCGTTTTTGACCAGGCTTTCGATATTGTCCCCGTCCGTGGGGTACATACTGATGCCGATACTTGTTGTGATAAAAAGCTCATGTCCCTGAATCACAAAAGGCCGTTCAAAATCGTTGATAATCTTTCGGGCGACATCAGCCGCTTCTTCCACATTTGCAATTCCGGGCAACATGATAATAAATTCATCTCCCGCCAAACGGGCGACAACGTCCCGTTCCCGCAAACATCCCTTGAGCCGTTCCGCCACCCCGCACAGCAACTGATCGCCAAGGGAGTGGCCCAGCGTGTCGTTGATATTTTTGAAGCGGTCCAAATCCAAAAACAATACCGCCAACAACTCTCCGTTTTGGATCGCTTCCGACAATGCGGCAGAAAGGTGCCTGTTAAAAGCCAGCCGGTTCGGCAGACCGGTCAGGAAGTCATAATATGCCTGATACCGGATTTGTTCCTCGTATCTTTTGCGTTCGGTGATATCGCGGATAAACACTTGCGCCGCCGGCTTTCCGCCAAACGAGAAAGGGATCGTGATCATTTCAACGTCGATCACTTGTCCGTCAAGCCGGACCAGTTTTTCGACCACCAAACCGCTGCTGCTGCTGTCACTCCGGTTTTTCCTCACGCGCTGTTCCGCTTTTTCCCTGTCTTCCGGCAGGACAAAATCGTACACAAACCGTCCGATCAGGTCTTCCGGCTTTTCCGCACCGAACATTTTGGCACCCGCTTCGTTTATCAGAACGATGGTTTCCTCACAATATATGGCGATCGTTTCAGGGCAGGATTCGACCAGGCGGCGATAGCGTTCCTCGTTTTCTTTCAGCGCTTCGTTGGTCATTTGCAGTTCTTCCGTCGTAACGTTGACCAGATTGACCAATGCCTTTAGATCATCCAGCAGTTCCGCTTCCCGCTGGCAAAAAACAGCCGGAATTTGCATGCAATACTGTTTCGCGGACGGACTTTCCGCCAGCATCAATACGGACATCGTCTGATTCAACAATGCATTCCCGTGTTCAAAATGGAAAAATTCCCCGCTAGTGAAAAAACCGACCGTGGGGGCCATCGTTTGCAGCGGAGCGAGTTCGGCCCCAATTCTGTCCGTCATAAATCGGCTGCGGGAAGCACAGGAAAAAATAAAAATCGATTCGGCCGGCTTGTTGCTGATAACCGTCGAGGTATGGAACGAGGGACTGAACATCAACCCGGCGTTTCCATACGCAAACCGCACGTTGTCACCCTCATAGAAGTTTCCGGTGAACGTAAGAGATCCGTCCGAATGGATCGCCAGGCAGGTGCGTGCGACGGGATGGCCGTTTTTATAAGCGACAAGGAGAAACAAGCCCGACCCCGGCAGTTTTTCGATGATGTCTTCGCCCAGATACTTTTTGTACACTTCGACGGCCGGTTGCCGGTCGATCTCGTACACCCGGTTTTGTTCGGCTTTTGTCACCGTCATCGTTTTCCCGATGCCGGTCCAATCAAAATGGCAATGCGTGTTCACAATCAGATCGTCGCTGTTTAACGCAACCCCGACAACTCCGCTTCCAATAATCTCCTTTTCCGTAAAAATAAAGCTGTGTTGCCGGTCAGTCCGGGAGGCAACCACCCCTCCCGCTACGACGACACGCGGATTGACCGATTCCACGCCTTTTAGCAGATTCTCTCCGTTAACAGCTTGACTGTCCGCAAATAAAATCAGGGCTTTCGTTTTTTCTCCGATCAGTCGCCTTGCAACGGTTTGTCCGACTGCAAAGCTGCCTTGTTCCCCGCCGTGCGGAACAGCCGCGGAAAACAACTCCGTTTTTGCAAACTGGGTAAATGACAATACCGTACCGTTTGTCAAAACGGTTCCGTTTACGATCTTACCGTCCGTCGTGGCCCCGATAATCGCGGCTTTCGGCAGCAACCGCAGCAGATTTTCGCAAAGTCCGGCAATCCACTCCGGATCCCCTTGTTCGGTAAAAATTTGGATGAGGACACAATCGTCGGCTTTCATTCCGCTCCGTTCGAGGGCCTCCCGCAGATCAAGGCCTTCATGGTACAACGTGTTCCAAGTTTTCATTGTTTCCCCTCGTTCAAAGGTGTTACTCTTATTATCTAACAAGATCGCAAGAGACGACAAGCTTTGCCAAAGATGTGCCAAGCTGTATTCTGCCAAAAAAATTTGGGCCCCCGGAGAGGGGGCCGTTTTATCGGTGAAGTTATTGTGCGCGACCGGACAACGCTTGTTCTGCAAATTTCACGAGGCGTTTCGTAATTTCCCCACCTACTGAACCATTTGCACGGGAAGTCTGGTCGGCGCCAAGCTGAACGCCAAACTCCTGAGCGATTTCGTACTTCATTTGCTCCAGCGCTTTGGCGGCTCCTTGCGCCACATAGTTATTATTGTTTCTGCTTCTTTCCGGCATGTTTCATCTCTCCTTTCAGGGGTGTATCTATAAAATGTGCCGGACAAAAGCAGGTTATGACCGGTAAATCTTGTATGGAATCAATGGTATGGAATCAATGCACTTGATAAGGGAATTGGCTTGAGTAATTGCTGAATTGTTGATACACCTTGCTGATTTTTTGCTGTTCTTCCGCCTCAAGCGCATACCAGCCTTTCTGGAACATTTTATTGAAAATGTCCCGCTGGCAACGGTGTGTCTCGACAAGGCAACTCAGCATCGTCTGATACAGCGAGTCGTGGCTGGCTTCGCGCACCGCCACATTGAAGCTGTCGGTCAGATATTTTTCCGTCGCCAACACATCGTTGATCCGGTCGCGATCGTCCATTTCCGGTCCTTTGACCGCGGGCGCATTGGCAGGTTTCGGATTTTGAATGCGGTCTGATTGCGGCTGCATGTACTGTTGTGGCAGCTGTTGGTTCATTTGCTGCCCCGTGACGGATGGCTGCTGAGCGGCTTGCGGCATGTTGGCCATGGCTTGCGCGTTGTTGGTTTGGCAGTGTTGCAGAAGCATGTTGTAGTGCCGCTGATGGATTTGTCCCGCTTGATCGAGCGCCTGCCGGACGTCAGGATCCTGGCACTCTTGCGCGAAGTGGGCGCATTTTTTCATGGCGAGCAGCGTCCATGACATCGCATCTTTTAAATACAGCAGGTCCTTAGTGGTAATTACTGCCGGCGGCGTCATCATCTTCGGCTGTTGTCCGGCTTGCTGGAATGATCCCATTTGCTGCTGCATCGGAACGTCTCCTTTCAAATAAAATGGTCTGGATTGCCATGCATAGTTTGCCCAGTTTCCAGTGGGTCATCCACGGTATCCTTTGTTATTTTTGCCTACCAGGCCGCCACTTGTCCGTCCGTCCGGGACTCGGTTCCGCCGACAAGGACGCCGCTTTCAAGTCTTTGAATGATTTGCCCGCGGCCAAATCCGCCAGAATCAATTGCCCATTTTACATCGTGTCCCATCCGAGCGAGCGATTCCGCGATATGAGCCGGTGTTGCATGCTCAAGTTCCACCGTTTTTCCCTCGATCCACTGCCACCGTGGTGCATCCAGAGCCGCTTGCGGGTTCAGCCGGAAGTCAACCGTATTCATCACCACTTGCACGTGCCCCTGCGGCTGCATAAAAGCGCCCATCACGCCAAAGGGTCCCAGCGGCTGGCCGTCCTTTGTCAGGAAACCGGGGATGATCGTGTGATACGGTTTTTTCCCGGGTTCCAAAGCATTATCGTGTGCCGGGTCCAGCATGAAGTTATGTCCCCGGTTGTGCAGCGCGATTCCGGTGCCCGGCACCACCAATCCCGATCCAAATCCCATGTAGTTGCTCTGAATGAACGACACCATGTTGCCTTCGCCGTCCGCCGTGCACAGATACACGGTTCCGCCGCAACAGGGGCGGCCCGGCTCCGGCTGAAGTGCTTTTTTTCCAATTAATCGCCTGCGGTCTTCCGCATATCCGTCCGACAGCAGGTCTTCCACCCGCACCGACATCCTGCGCGGATCCGCAATGTATTTTTTCCCATCCGCATAAGCGAGCTTCAGCGCTTCGATCTGCTTGTGGTACGTATCCGCCGCATTGCGTTCGGAGAATTCAAAGCCTTTCAAAATATTCAGCGCCATCAAAGCCACCAGCCCGTGCCCGTTTGGCGGAATCTCCCACACGTCATACCCGCGGTACCGGATATGAATCGGATCGACCCATTCGGGCCGGAACGCCGCCAAGTCCCCGATTCTGAGGAAGCCCCCGTATTTTTGGGAAAAATGGTCGATCGTCTCGGCCAAATCCCCACGGTAAAACGATTCCGCATCGGTTTCGGCGATGGATTGCAGCGTTCTCGCATGATCGGCTGAGCGCCAGATCTCGCCGATCTTCGGCGCCCTGCCCGCCGGTGCAAACGTCTCAAACCAACCTTTAAACTCTTCGCCCCTGAGTTGTTCTTTGTATGTGTTGAAAGCCCTTTCCCAATTCAGTCCCACAATCGGACTGACCGGATAGCCATTTTCCGCATACTCGATGGCCGGCCGCAACGTTTCGGTGAGCGGGAATCTGCCAAACCGGGCCGCGAGTTCCGCCCATGCGGCGGGAGCACCCGGAACAGTCACGGGAATGAAACCGTATTTGGGGATCTCGCTAAGCCCGGCCTTGTTTAATTTTCCGATTGAGATCGCCTGCGGTGCCGGTCCGCTTGCATTCAAACCGTGCAGCTTTCCTTGCGCCCATGCCAGCGCAAACGCGTCGCCGCCGATGCCGTTTGACACGGGTTCCACCACCGTCAGGGCGGCAGCAGCCGCAATCGCCGCATCGATCGCGTTCCCGCCTTTTTTTAGCATCGCAAGTCCTGCCTGAGCGGCAAGCGGCTGCGAGGCGGCTACCATCCCGTTTTTCGCGTATACGCACATTCTGCGGGACGCAAAAGGGTAGTGCAACGGATCCCAATTCATCCTTTTCCCTTCCTTCAGTTGTGTTGCCAGTTTGGTTCCGTTCGTTTAGAACTTGAATCTGGCTATCAGCGCTTGCATTTCTTCCGCCATCTTCGACAGGGAAGCGGCGGAGGCTGTGATTTCCTGCATGGAAGCCAATTGTTCTTCGGCAGCCGCCGAAACGGTCTGGGTTCCCGCAGCCGTCGTTTCCGTTACCTCCGATATTTCTTCCATTGCACCTACGACCTGTTTGCTGCGTTCCGACATCTGCCGGGAGGCTTCCGAAACTTCTTTAATTTGCTCGACAACGGCGCTAACCGACTCGCGAATCTGCTCGAACGACTTGCCGGCTGTGTTGACCGCGCCGATTCCGCCCGCCACCTCTTTCGTGGCGGCTTGCATCGAATGAACCGCTTTTCCGGTCTCTTGCTGGATGTTGCCGATCAACTGCGCGATTTGTTGGGCGTTGAAACTGGCACCCAATTGTCCGATCTCGTCATTCGATTTGATTTCCATGCGTTCTCCGAGATCTCCCTGCCCGATTTTTTCGGATGCATCCAGCAGCCGTTCCAATGGAAGGCTGATCGACCGGATCATTACGTACACGAGTATTCCGCCCAGCGCCAAAGCGATACCGACCACGACCAGTGTTTTGTTGAAAATCGGGGCAGCTTCTTTGGCGATTTCGGCGGTATACATGGTACCGGCAATCTTCCAGCCGGTTAATTTCTTTTTGACGCCGTCGTTCAGCAGCTTGCGCATGATCGCCTTGAGCAAGTTCATTGATGAGATCCTCCATTCGCAAGTGTGTCCACTATACAACTTGATTTCAAAAAAATTCAATTGTGTATAGCGCCCCCTTGTGAATGCCCACATAACCCCCGGATAAAACGTTCCGCTATCCGCTATTTAAACTGTAATACTCACCTCCTCTAACATTAATATCTTTTTTATTATTAACCTTTTCTTTTCATATTTTAAATAGTGTTCGATTTAAAAAGATCTCCGTACGGAAAAAGCACCCGCTTTCGGGTGCTTTTTCCCCCTATACCGGAGCTTATGAAAAGCCTCTTTAATCAAGGAATTCGTAGCCGGGGAGCGTCAGGAAGTCGTAGAACTCTTCACTGGTGGTCATCTTGCGGAACAGTTCGCTCGCCAGTTGGAACTTGCCCGCGTTATAACGCTCTTCCCCGATGGTATCCTTGATTTTTTGCAGTTCTTCCTGCAGAAGTTGTTCGACAAGTTCAACGGTCACTTTCCGCCCGTCGCTGAGTATTCCCTTCGGATGGCGGATCCACTGCCAGACTTGGGTGCGGGAGATCTCGGCGGTCGCCGCGTCTTCCATCAGGTTAAAGATCGGAACCGCGCCGGAACCGCGCAACCAAGCTTCGGTGTACTGCACGCCGACGCTGATATTGTTGCGCAGACCCGCCTCCGTAATCGTACCTTCCGGCACCGCAAGCAGTTCAGCCGCCGTTGTATTGAAGTCTTCCAGTTTTTTGTCAACCTGATTCGGTTGCGGCATGATTCTGTTGAACACTTCCATCGCTACAGGGACGAGACCCGGATGCGCCACCCATGTGCCATCATGTCCGTCATTTGCTTCCCGTTCTTTATCGGCGCGAACTTTCGCAAAAGCTTCCTCGTTTGCCACCGGATCGTTCTTTACCGGAATCTGGGCCGCCATTCCGCCGATCGCGAAGGCGTTGCGCTTATGGCAGGTTTTAATCGTCAACAATGTGTAGGCACGCATAAACGGCACCGTCATGGTCACTTGCGAACGGTCCGGAAGGATCACATGCGGTTGGTTCCGCAGTTTTTTGATGTAGCTGAAGATGTAGTCCCAGCGCCCGCAGTTCATGCCGGCCATGTGTTCGCGAAGTTCGTAGAGGATCTCGTCCATTTCGAACGTCGCCATGATCGTTTCCACCAGAACGGTCGCCTTGATGGTTCCTTGCGGAATTCCAAGCTCCTGCTGCGCGAATACAAACACGTCGTTCCAGAGACGCGCTTCCAGGTGGCTTTCCATTTTCGGCAGGTAGAAGTAGGGACCGCTGCCGATTTCAATCAATTTCTTCGCGTTGTGGAAGAAGTACAATCCGAAATCGAACAGGCTGCCAGACATCGGCTTGCCGTCGACGAGCAGGTGCTTTTCCACCATATGCCAGCCGCGCGGACGGGCGATCAAAACGGCCACTTCGTCTTTGAGCTTGTATTCTTTGCCCTCCGGGCTGACGTATTGGATGGTCCGGCGAATCGCGTCGCGCAGGTTGATCTGGCCCTGAATCTGGTTGTCCCAGGTCGGGGAGTTGGCGTCTTCAAAATCGGCCATGAACACTTTTGCGCCGGAATTCAGCGCATTGATGACCATCTTGCGGTCGGCAGACGGGCCGGTGATTTCCACGCGGCGGTCCTGCAGGTCTTTCGGGATCGGCGCTACCGTCCAGTCCCCTTTCCGGATGTGCTCGGTCTCAGGCAGAAAGTCGGGCAATTTTCCGGCATCCAGTTCCTTCTGGCGCTCCACGCGCTTTTGCAGCAGTTCTTCCCGGGTTTTGCCGAATTTCCGCTCCAGTTTCGCCAGAAACTCAAGCGCTTCCGGTGTCAGAATCTCCGCAAATTCGGGGGTTACTTTCCCCAACACCTGCACCCCTGCCGGATACGTGTTTCCACTCATCGGTGAATCCTCCTTTTCGGTTTCTCTGTTCCGCATTACAGAACGAAGTTCCCAATCTATAACCATCATATCATTTGCCCCTATTGTTCGTAAACAGAAATTTTTCTTGCATTGCAAGCGGATGACAGATTTGATATGCTCCTCGGCAAGGAGGGTTATGTAAGATGGAAGAAGGCGTCAAGTCAGTTGAACGCGCGTTTCAAATCCTCGAACGGGTCAGTTTGGCAAAAAACGGGATCGGAGTCACCGAACTGGCCAACGAGTTAAAAATGTATAAAAGCACCATTCACCGGGTTCTCTCGACCTTGAGCAATCTGGGATACATCGAGCAGGATCCGGAAACGGAGCGCTACAAACTCGGGTATAAACTGCTTGAAATCTCTTCCCGGCTACTCGGCAATCTCGACATCCGGCGGGAAGCGATGCCTTTCTTGCAAGAGTTGGCCGATCTGACCAACGAAGTCGTGCACCTGGTTGTGTTGAACAAAGGTGAAGTCGTATATATCGAAAAGGTGGAAGGAAGCGAAACGATCAGGATGCACAGCCGCGTCGGCAACCGCGCGCCGGTTCACTGCACAGGCGTGGGAAAAGCGATTCTCGCCTATCTGCCGGAAGCGCAAGTGCGCGAGATTATCCGGCAATACGGCTTGGAACCTCACACCCCGCATACGTTAAGGACGCTGCCCGATCTGCTGGCCGATTTGAAGCGGATTCGGGAGCGCGGCTATGCCCTTGACCTGGAGGAAAACGAGTTGGGGATCACCTGTGTGGCAGCGCCGATCTGGGATCACACAGGCGCGGTCGTCGCATCGATTTCCGTATCGGCGCCGACGATCAGGATGCAGCCGGAGCGGATTGAGCAACTGGCGAAACTGGTTCGCGAAATCGGGTATAAGATCTCCACCCGGTTAGGGTATCAGGGACAACCGCAAAGCAATTGACGCTTCCTGTTCAAAAGCGTGCGCAACCCGGTACAGGTTGGCTTCGTCAAACGGTCTGCCGATCAATTGGAGACCGGTCGGCAGTCCGGAATCCGAAACGCCGCACGGGATCGCAAGACTTGGAAAACCGTTGAGATTGGTCGGTCCCGTCAAACGTGTCAGCCACTGTCGGACATGTTGCGTAACCCCGTTGACAGTGACTTCCCTCTGCCCGATATCGGTAGGCAAAATCGGAATCGCCGGAGTCAGCAGCACATCCGCCTCTTTGAGCGCTTCCAGAAATTCCCGGACCGCCGCATGCCGCACTTGCTGCGCCTGGACATATTCATGCGCTTTTGGCTCAAGCCCCGTTAAGAGGCGTTCTCTCACCTCTTCCTCATATTGTTCCTTATGGTTTCGCAGCGTTTCTTCATGCACCGCATACGCTTCGCTTTTGATCGTGATCTGCTGAGCCAAGGAAAAATGGCGGATATTCGGGATTTCCACCTCGCGGACATCCGCCCCGAGGCCGCGGAAAACTTCGATTGCCTGCCGGACTTGTTTTTCCACTTCACCGTCCAGATTTTCGAAATAAAAAGACGACGGAACGCCGATCACACTGCCCTTGATCCCTTTATGCAGCAGCCGGGTGAAATCTTCCGCATTCGTCTTGACGGAATAAGGGTCCCTGGCGTCATGTCCGGACAAAACGTTTAACAAAATGGCGTTGTCTTGAACGGTTCTCGTCATCGGACCGACATGATCCAGCGTCCAGGCAAGGGGGAACACCCCGTATTTGCTCACCCGTCCGAAAGTCGGTTTCATGCCGACAATTCCGCAACATGCAGACGGGATTCGGATTGAACCGCCCGTATCGGTCCCCAGCGCGGCAAAGCATAAAGCCGCGGCAACCGCCGCTCCCGATCCGCTGCTGGAACCGCCGGATATTTTCGCCTCGTTGTGCGGATTTTTGACGGGACCGAAAAAAGACCTGTCCCCGGTCGGACCGTAGGCGAACTGGTGAGTGTTCAGCTTGCCGATGACAACGGCGCCGGCTCGTTTTAATTTTGCAACGACCGCCGCGTCATAATCGGGAACGTAATCGCGAAAAATTTCGGAGCCCATCGTAGTCCTGACACCCCGCGTGTAAATAATATCTTTCAAACCGATGGGAACCCCGTGCAGCGGCCCTTTCCAATTTCCCGCCAAAATCTCCTTTTCCGCCCGCGAGGCGCTTTCCATCGCCGCTTCATGGAGTACAGCGATGTAGGAGTTTATTTTTTGATCCGCCGTTTCGATTCGTTCCAACTGCAAACTCGTCAGCTCAACGGGAGAGATTTGTTTGGTTTTGAGCAAATTTGACACCTGAGACAAACTCGCTCGTAAAATGTCCGATTCAAGCGCCTGCGACACTTCTGCCGACCTCCCTTTTCTCCTTATGCCATGCCCGCCCCGCTAAAAACTGAAATTGTCTGGGTCCGGGCCGATCCTTTTGTTCAGGTTCAATCCGTCAAGTCTTTGTCGTGACAAAAATCTCCTCCCGCGGCACGCCGCATTCCCGGACGGCTTTGCCGACCCCGATCTCGCTGTCATAAAACGCAGCCGTGTCAATGCTCCGGTAACCTGCCTGAACGGCCGTTTTGACTGCTTGCTCCACTCCCCCTCCCGCTTTTGCCTTGTAGACCCCAAGACCCAGCCACGGCAATTTTACGCCGTTGTTCAATACCGCGCAGTCGGATATATGATTGATCACGCATGGCCCTCCCATTCGTTTGGCGCATATCTTCCCCCTCAAGTATAAATTTGGGATCGGCTCATGTGTATACTCGGGAGAAAATTTTTAAAAATTCCAAAATCCATGTGTCTTGACTTGCCCGATTTTTGATACAATCAAGTCAGAGTCGATTCTTCAAAGCTTGCATAAGAAAGCCGGGTGAGAAAACGTGGAAGAAACAAAAGAAATCAGAACCATCTGCGGTTATTGCGGCACCGGATGCGGGCTGATCCTGGAAGTCCGCGGCAACCGGATCGTGAAAGCGAGAGGGGACAAGGATGCGCCTGTAAATAAGGGGCAAACCTGTGTGAAAGGGGCTTTTGCTTACAATTATGTCCACGCAGACGATCGCCTGAAACATCCCCTGCTGCGCAAAGCGGGGCAATTGCTCCCCGTGTCGTGCGAGGAAGCCCTGAACTACATCGCAAACAAACTCGGCGCCATCAAGTCGAAATGGGGACCGGATTCGATCGCCGTGTTTGCCTGCGCCCGCGCGACAAACGAAACCAACTACGTAACGCAAAAGTTTGGGCCGCCATCGGAAGCAACAATATCGACGGCTGCAACCGCACTTGACACGCTCCCAGCGTCGCCGGTCTGGCGACCGTTTTTGGCAGCGGGTTTCCCACCAGCACGTTGGACGATTTTGACGCGGCCGATGTGTTGCACTTGATGGGTTCGAATACGACGGAAGCGCATCCCATTATCGCCAACCGGATTAAAAACGCCGTGAAAAACGGCCTGAAACTGATCGTCGTCGACCCGAGAAAAATTGAGATGGTGAAGTTTGCGGCTTCCCACCTGCAGTTGCGGGTGGGAACGGACATCGCGCTGATGAATGGGATGCTGCATGTAATCATAAAGGAAAAACTGTACATCCGGCATTCGTTGCACGGACCGCCACCGGATTTGAGGACCTGCAAAAAAAGGTCGAACCCTATACCCCGGAATACGCGGCTTCCATAACGGGGCTGACGCCGGAGCAGATCGTATCCGCCGCCCGGACATACGCAACCGCGCAAAACGCGATGATCGCGTATACACTGGGAATTACGGAACATCATTGCGGCGTCAACAACGTCTTTGCCATCGCCAACCTCGCGCTGTTAACGGGACACATAGGAAGAAAAGGCAACGGCATCATGCCCCTGCACGGCCAAAACAATGTGCAGGGCGCCGGGGATATGGGATGTCTGCCCAATCAACTGCCGGGCGCTTACAGTTTGCTTGACGAACACCAGCGATCCCGGTTTGAAACGGCTTGGAATGTAAAACTCAATCCGCGGGTTGGGGCCACGCAAACGCGCACCTTTGAAAAAATGGAAAACAGGGAGATCAAAGCTCTCTACATCATCGGGGAGAATCCCCTGATGGCCGACGTTCACATGACCCACACCAAAACGCTTTTGGAAAAACTCGATTTGTTGGTCGTTCAGGACATCTTCCTGACCGAAACGGCCCAAATGGCGGATGTCGTTTTGCCCGCCCGCTCCTGGGGAGAGGTGGAAGGAACGTACACCAATACGGAGAGACGCATTCAACGCGTCCGGAAAGCGGTGGAAGCAGACCCGGGCACAAGGGACGACTGGGACATTCTCTGCGACCTTTCCACCCGTTTGGGTTATCCGATGCAGTATCGAAAAAGCGAGGAAATCTGGGACGAGATTCGGCAGGTGGCTCCGGATATGTTCGGGGGCATGCCTTATTCGCGGCTCGACCGGGAAGGCGGACTGCATTACCCGTGTCCGTCGGCGGATCATCCCGGAACATTCTGTTTGCACGAAAGATTTCACGCGCCGGTTTTCGAGGGGCCGCCGGCTCCGTTTATACCTGTCGATTACACGCCTCCCGTCGAGATTCCCGATGCGGAATACCCTTTTACGTTAACCACCGGAAGGCGTTACGAACAGTACAATACCCATACGCAGACCCGCTATTACGCCGCTGGCGTGAAGCTTAAGCAAACGGAGGAGACGGTCGATATTCATCCGGATGACGCCACCTCACTGGGGATACGGGACGGCGATCCCGTCGAAATCGGCTCCCGCCGGGGAACGGTTGAAGTGAAAGCGAAAATTACCGATAAAATGGCGCCGGGACTTGTTTTCATGAGTTTCCACTGGGCGGATGTGCCGACCAATGTGCTCACGATCAACGAATACGATCCGATTTCCGGCACCGCCGAATTTAAGGCATGCGCGGTGAAAATCACGCCCAAAAACCGCGCTCGGCGCGAGTAATTCCCGACCGGCACGCATCGCTCTCGAATTGGCAAACCTTCATGCGTTTTTCATTCCAGTTGGAACAGATCGATTTGTCCCGGCGCCAAACCTTTATACCGGATTCCCAGCAATTCCATCATTTCCTTGGCGTTGGCTGCCGCGTCGCCGCCCGAATTGTTGTTGAAAACCAGGCAAATTTCCTCCGTTGCCCGCTTCAAAAGTTCCAGCTTGTCCTTCCACTCGAGCAATTCTTCCGTGCTGTACCGGTATAAATACCTTACGTTCCGCCAGTTTTCGTCTCCGGTGTCGTTCCACCCTTTTTCGTTGCGGCCGTGGAATCTTACGATGGTCAATTTGCGGTTCGTCGCAAATGCTGTGAATCCATCCCTCTTTTTCCATAAAAACCAGCGTTTTGTCCCGCATCCGCGGCGCAAACCAGGTCTGGTTGCGGAATTCCAGCGCCACCGGCACATCTCCCATTTTCCATCTCGCATAGCGTAGAATTTCGACATGGGTCCGGTTGCAGTCAAACCACGGCGGATATTGAAAAAGCACCGCCTTCAATTTGCCGGACCGGATCACCGGCTCGATCGACTCCCTGAAGGCGTCAAACATTTCGTCCCGGCCGGCAAACGGGTTGTCTCCCCGCAACTGCCCGGTCATCCCTTGATACGCTTTGATGACGAACGAAAAATCCGGCGGCGTTTCCGCGATCCACTTCAGGTAATTGCGAACCGGTTGGACAGCGTAAAAGGAACTGTCCACTTCCACAATCGGAAAATTCGTGCTGTACACGGCCAGTTTATTCCTATTCGCTTTGGCGTTGGGATACAGATCCTGGTGATCTCCCCAACCGGTCAAACCCACTTGAATCATGCCAACCATTTCGGGTCTGTTTGATCGGATGGCAGAAAAGCCAGCACGCCGGCCGACAGCAGGAGGGCCCGGACAAACCGGCTCCGAAAAATGCTTGCCGTTGCAGACGATACTGTTGACATCCGTTTCTCTCCTTGAGATTGGGGAATCGAACCCCGACTTTTCATTACTATTGCATACACGCCCACTATTGTGCAACCCGCTTGTTGTAGCCACGTTCCTCCAACCACCAATTCGTCCCGATATTGATTGGGCACGCCGTAATCGACAACAGCGGACTTTTCTTTGATTACAAATCAAATCCTGTGGTAAAATAGGTTTGATCTCGTTAACTGTTACTTTATGTATCGATCAGGAGCGAGCCATCCGATGAGAGAAGAGCAGCAAGCCAAAACATTCCCTTCCCGCGCCAGGGAAGAGTTGCATTACGCGGGGAAACAGTTCTACAAATCGGTGATCATCGCCATCGTGTGGGCGATTCTCTTATATTTGTCACACTTTTTCTCAGCCGGTCTTACGGTCGCGTTTGCCCTTGTCGGATCGATCCTTTTGCTGACGACCGTCACCTATTCGGTCGGCCATTTTGTAAGATTTCTCATCTTCTCGATCCGCAAACGATGAAGATCCGAAAGCAACGACCTCCAACTCCTCCAAACGATAAACCCGGTCTTTTAACCGGGTCAATGGACAACCTCGAAATAAACGGTATCGCTCATGCCTCCCGCTGTAACCGTCACCGGCCACGAACCAGGCGTTGTATTGCTTCCCACTTTCCATGTCCAGGATACCCGCCCGTTTGCGTCGGAAGTTTTTGGCCCCAGGCCTTGCGCCGTGCTGGGTCCGCTTTTATATCGCACGACAATGGTCGCCGTCGTATTCGGTGGAACTTGGGCAACAACGGTTGCGTAACTGTTGCGGGCCGCCGGCGATGTGACAGACACGATTTTAACCGTTGCCGCAGAAGGTTGAGCCGGTGCTGTCGCTGCCGACGCACCGGAATTGGAAGACGCCCCTGCGGATAAGCCGGATGAAGCGTCTGACGATGGGGTGCCGTTTGCCATCGCCTTCTGTTTGTACGGGTCTTTCCCTTCAAGAAATACATCGCCCGATGAAGCCACCGAATCCCTGTAGATCCCGAGCGCCCATAACCCCTTGTTTTGTTCCCGCGCCTGTTTTTGCAGCTTTACAAAGAGATCCGAATACTTTACATTCGGTGGAACGGTCATCAACTGGGCATACCCTTCGCGGACCAGGATGGCGTTAAACATATACTTCTCAATGTCATCCCGGCTTTTCGGCTCTGATACGTACAGGTAGCCCAGCGTCCGGCCATATTGATCCCTGGTTTGTACGTCCGTTTCCAGCAAAACCCGCTTTCCTTCAAGCTGGGACTTGGTAAAATCACTGGCCTCCTTCCCCATCGGGAAAACAGGGGTATTCGGTTTCACCGTCTCCGGTGCGTTGACCCCTATGAGACGAACTTTTTCCCCATTATCCAGTTCCACGGTATCCCCGTCTACCACCCGTGCAACGGTTACCCATCTCCCGTTTACAATAGAAACGGTTTCGGCGGATGACGGTTCGTTTGAACTTTGTAAAGCCCGTATCCTGTCACCGGACGGCGTTTGCGTGTCATTGACCGCCGCCGCGCCCAATAAAGCGAATGCCGCCAATGAACCCAACCAGGCTTTTTTCGCACGCCCGTTCTTTTTCACAAGACTGTAAGTGCCGTACCCGGCCAGTCCAAAAAACAAAAGTGCGGACAAGAGACCTATTGCCATCCACATGCGCGATTCCCCCAAGCTGTTTTGGGTATCCTGTCACCCCGTATATCTTGTTAAAATACGGTCCACCGGTCATACCGGCGGTTTGGCTGCGGAAGCCTGCCGCTAAAATTATCCGCGTCGAGTCCAAAACAAGTTTCTCTGGCTTGATGCAGGGCGGCCACCCCGCTTCCCAGCTCTTCCTGCGTGGAAGGGTTCCTGCGCCCCTCGATCCATTCAAGAATGAGCATCCCCTCCGCTCCGTCTTCCAACTTGCGGCAAGGTTTACAGCCGAACTTCAACTCGCTCTCCCACAACAATTTCGTTCCGACTGACAACGGAATCATAGGCCAACAGTTGGACTCCCTTTTCGGATGCCAGTGTTAAAGCTTTTGCAAACTCCGCATCCATCTGCCTGTTGGGTGTAAAACAGGACACGCCTTTCATTTGGACAAGGAAAAAGATATAGCCGGCATACCCGTTCTCTACGGCTTCGATCATCTCGTAAATATGGCGGGTTCCCCTCGCCGTCGGCGCATCGGGAAACATCGCAACCCCTTCATTTTCAAGCGTGACCCCTTTCACTTCAACAAACGCTTTCTCTCGGGGGGACTCAAAGTAAAGGTCAAATCGGGAGTTCCCGTAAGCCACCTCTTTTTTGACGCGCTCCACCCGGCCGATTTCCCCAATCGTCCCCGCGGACAGCGCTTCAAACACAACCTGATTGGGCACCTGCGAATCGATATTGACCAATTGTCCTCTTTTATAGACTCCGATCAGGGAAAACGGAGTTTTTCGGGCCGGATTGGCCGATTTCTCCAGCAGCACATCCGCCCCGGGGAGCAACAACTCTTTCAACCGCCCCGTGTTTTTGACATGCACAATCCGTTCGGCATCCTCCACCGTTACATGGGCGATAAATCTGTTAACACGTTTTATGAATTTGCCGGGTATTACGTTTTGGTATCTCATTGTTTCAGACTCCCATGGACCCACGCGGTACCGTCAGAGGATTCGCCCGGCCATGCAAGGCTTTCGGGCAGTTTTTCCGGTTTCGCGGAGCTCTTATTTGCCGCTTAACCGAATCAAGACCGTTTCCCCCTTTTCGCCCTTATCGTGCGGATCTCATAGATATCTGCGAAAAATAGGGTACGGACCGATGTCATTCAAAGATGTTATCCCTTCACAATCTCCATCAGTTTTTCGTAGCTGTTCACGACATCATATTTCAAATGGCCTGTATTCAGTTTTGCAAAATGTTTGCGGGCACATTCGATTTTCGCCTTTTCCACTTCGCGAAGCTCCATCGATTCCATCGAGCCTTTCGTTTCCGCGATAAAGTAGATATACTTCACAGCCCCTTCCTTGAATACGATAGCCCAGTCCGGATTATAGTTGCCGAGGGGAGTCGGAATAAAGAATCCTCGCGGCAGTTTTGCATAGACCCGTACTTCCTGACTGGTGTCCAACTCTTTTGCAAAGGTTTGTTCGATTTTCGAATCGGTTACGACATAATCGAAAATGTGTTTTTCCACCGGAACGGCGTTTTGTCCGAGTTGTCCTTTTAACGTATTTTGTGTGAACACATCCGCTTCAAACGTTTCGTTGATTACATCGTAGGTGATGGACTCAATGATCGTCGTCGCCTTCTGTTCATTGATCAGCCGGGCTGCCCGGATGATGAACTCCTCCGGATTTGTCCGGAACAGCAGAAACGTGGAAGGCTTGATTCCGGTCAAAATCTTCACAATCGTCTTCCGCGTCAGCCGCGTTTCGTCCACCAGCTTGCCGACCAGATCGTACTTGATCGTCGATGTCGCAGCCTGGCGAACATATTCCGTCTTTATCTCCCGGGTAACAAACGCTTCGCCCTGTTTCAGCTGTTCCTTGGATTCGATTTTTCGCATTTCACCCTGTTTGATGGCGTAACGCACGTCCGGTACCTGCAGATTATGGTCCAAGGCGAGGATGCATTTTCGGATGAGCTCGTCCGAATCAAACTGAACCGTATACACAGTCTTTTTGTTGATCTGGTTCCACAGTTCCTGAAACTCTTTTTTGTGAAAGTTGTGATTCGGCTGCAATCGTTCGATGTTTTTGCTTCGTTCGTCCACAGTCAGATCGGCCTTGCCGGCGATATAAATCGTCTCCACCAACTCGATCAATGCTTCCTGATGATTCGCCAGTTCCTCGGGAAGAACGACTTGTTGATGGTCAACCGCCGTAAAATAATCGTCCGTCAGTTGATCCTTGTCATCCACATACCCTTGCCGGATAAACGTCCGATGCAGTTTGTTGGCCAATACCTCGTCGATGTGCAGCTGTTCGCCGCGGGCATTGGTGAGCACTTTTCCCAGGAAGAAACCGGTATCGGCTTTGCTTGGCCGTTCAGACAGCGTTTCGGCGATTTCGCCTTGCAGTTGTTTGGCAAACTGTTCATACGATTCGCTGGCGACAACCGTCAGCACATTGATGTCATGCACATCGATGCCGGGCACGCTCGAATCCATCCGGTCGCCGTTCTGGTTGACACACAGCCGCAGTCCCCGTCCGACTTCCTGCCGTTTCTTGATTGTGGAGTCGCTGTGTTTCAATGTGCAAATCTGGAACACGTTCGGATTGTCCCAGCCTTCTTTCAAAGCCGAATGGGAGAAAATGAACCGGGTCGGTTCCGCGAAACTGAGTAGCCGCTCCTTGTCTCTCATGATCAAATCGTAAGCGTCGGCGTCATCCGAATCGGTTTCTCTCGCAGATACCTTCGGATCGATGAACCGGTTGCTTTTCTTGTCGATGGAGAAATACCCTTTATGCGTATCTTGTACCCGGATGCTGTTCAAGTACCGGACATACGGGTCATCCGCAAACAAGGATACGTATTCGTTCAGCAAAGCGTTATATTCTTCCTCGAAAATGTCGGCGTAGACGCCGTTTTGCTCATTGCCGCCCTCGTCGTATTGCCGGTATTTCGCCACTTCGTCAATAAAAAACAGGGACAGCACTTTGATGCCTTGATGGAACAGTGACCGCTCCTTCTCGAAGTGGGATTTGATCGTTTCCCGAATTTGAATCCGCCGGAAATGCAACTCGTTGACATCCCCCTGTACGTCACCGGCCTGCAACGTCACTCCGTTGGCAAAATGGACGCAGTTTTTCCGGCCGTTGATCTCGGACACTTTGTAGCCTTTGTACTGCTCCAGCTGGCCGGATAACTGGTACAGATCGTCGTTTGTGCGGATTTTCCGTGTTTTCTTGGCCAATCCGGTTTTCGTCCGTACTTCAAACTCCAACCGGGCGACAGGGGCGTGTTTGTCGCTGACATCGATGCCTTCCAGATACAAATAACTTTCCGTCCCGCTTGTCCCTTTGACGGAGATGCCTTTGACGCTGATTTTTTTCACCAGCTTCATGTTGTACGCATCCAACGCATCAAGACGGTACACCTTGTTGTAGTCTTCCCGGTGGGTGGCTGAATACCGAAGGGTGAACAACGGGTTGAACAACTTCAATGAATCTTTCGTTTTCGGGCCTTCCACGGATTGCGGTTCGTCGATGATCAAGATCGGATTCGTGCTGGCGATCACATCAATCGGCTTTCGGGATTGAAAATCGTCCAGTTCCATATAGATTCGTCTGGCATCCCGGCCCCTTGCCGCAAACGCCTGGGAATTGATGATCATGACGTTGATGCCGGCGTCGCTGGCAAAGGTTTCGATTTGGTGCGGCTGTTTGGAGTTGTACACGAAATAGCGGGCTTTTGTCCCAAATTCCGCCATGAAATGATCCTCTGTCATCTGAAACGACTTGAGCACCCCTTCCCGGATGGCGATGGAAGGGACGACGACAATGTACTTGCTCCACCCATACGTTTTGTATAATTCAAACATCGTCCGGATGTACGTGTACGTTTTTCCCGTGCCGGTTTCCATTTCTACCGTAAGATTGTATCTGCCTTCGAGCCGCTCGGATTGCTTCAAGCCGTTCCGCCGCTGTACGGTTTTGACGTTTTCCAAGATTTCATGATCGAGCAGTTGAATCGGATAGTTTTTGAAGCCTACATCTGCAAGTTCCTGATTAGACTCAAAGACCCATTTCATTTGCGCAGGCCTCTGTCTTCTGCCCTTATCGAGGGTGAACCGGGATTGTTCCTTCGGCTGCCCTGCAAAGCAGTCGACAATGCTTTTGACGGCATCCAGTTGAAATTGTTGGTGCTTGAATTTGATCTTCATGTGTCTCACCTGCCTTACAGCACCTGAATGTCTGTACCCGGAGACAGCATTTTGAACAGTTCCTCGACGTTGATGCGGGCGGAATCGTCTTTGAAGGCGCTGTCCCTAAATACCACGCGACGCGGCTTGTCCATTGCAATCGTTTTGATCACCGACTCCGGGACATCCTCGTCGAAACAAGCGACCAGGGAATTGCCGGCCACGTAATGGACGGTTTTCCCTTCGATCTGTTTCGTTTCCATCGGCAGGGAAAGCTCCCGGCCGAGTTCCAGCATGACTTGAATAAGCAAGTCTTCACCGGTGCGGTCTTCTTTGATGTTCGAGGTTAGGCCAAGCAAATCGTTTTGGTCCAATCGTTCTGGTGTGTAATAGACTTCTTTCATGTTGGACGAATCGACGCGGAACACCCGGAAACCGTAATCTATTTCGGCACCGGTCTCTTCTTTGATCTTCTTCGCGGCACGGCGGATGCGTTCTTTGCCGATTTCGCAAATGTTTTTGTACCCGGCTTTGTAGGCTTCCGATTTTTCATCCGTCGGTTCCGGAAGTTGAACCATGATGTACTTTCGGTTGCCGCCGTCTTCTGCATTGAGTTGCATGACTGCGTGAGCAGTTGTTGCGGAGCCGGAGAAGAAGTCGAGGATTATGTCGTTATTTTTTTCATTTGTAGATAATTCCAGTATTCTTTTTATTACACCCACTGGTTTAGGAGTATCAAAAGGAACAACATTATCAAATAACTCTTTTAGATTTTTATTACCATCCCTTGTAGTACCGACCTCCTTCCCGAACCATATCGTTTCAGGAGCCCTGCCTTTAAGATCATCTAGGTATATTTTCCGAATTATTCTAGTCTCGTCTTGATTAAATATAATTTCTCCAGTGCTGATTTTTTTCTCAATGGTTTCTTTACTCCATCTCCAACCGTTTTGAGGCGGCTTAATCACTTTACCCGAAGGCGCTATAATATCAAAAATCAAATTTGGTCTATATAGAGCATTTCTGACATCCCCTGGTCTCCACATTCCTCTTGGATCATTATCAGGGTTAGAATAAGCTTTATTATGCTCTTCCGTTCTATCTAATGATTCTAAAGAGTAATCCGTAGATTTAGCGTATATTAATATGAAATTATGATGGACGGAAAATTTCCCTAAATATCCTTTCGGCTGAATACTATGTTGCCAAATTACATTGGCTATAAAATTATCTGAACCAAATATTTCATCGCATATTTTCCTCAGATTATCTACTTCATTATCGTCAATGCTAATAAAAATTACCCCATCATCCCTCAACAAATTCCTTGCAATTTTTAACCTTGAATACATCATCGTCAGCCAATCGCTGTGAAAGCGACCGTTTGATTCGGTGTTTTGAAACAACCGATTACCTTCCTCATCCGTTTGTCCCGACTCTTCAAGGTATTCTTCAGTCGATTCTCTAAAATCGTCCTTATAGATAAAATCCTTTCCCGTATTATACGGAGGATCAATATAGATGCATTTTACCTTATTCAAATACGATTCTTGCAAAAGTTTCAGCACTTCCAGATTATCGCCCTCGATGTACAGGTTTTCTGTGTTGTCCCAATCGACGCTGTCTTCTTTGACCGGCCGCAGTGTTTTATCGATAGGAGTATTTGCGTTGAGGATGGCCTGTTTTTTGCCTGGCCACGTCAACTGATACCGCTCTTTGTCCCCCTCCACGAGAATGTCGGACAGTTCCTGTTTCAACAGGTCAAAATCGACGGCACGTTTCAATTTTCCGTTCTCGTCTCTTGCTTCCGTGATCACATTGGGGAACAGTTCGGCGATTTTTTCGATGTTCTTTTGCGTCAGATCCACCGATTTCATCGACAGTCTTTTCATGGTCTTCACCTATCCTCCGATCAGGTTTCAAGCAACTGATTCCGTTCTTTTCGTTTCCGTTGCAGTTCCATGTTCAGTTCGACGTTGCGGCTGAACTGCTTCTCATTGCGGATTTTCGATTCGAGCCGCTGACATTCTTTCGTCAGCTTCTCTTCATGAATACGGGCATGTAGATGGTTACTGACGATGACCGCGCCACATTCCTCATTTTTCGACAAAATGGCCTTTTATCCTTTTGTTTTGTTGTATTTTTTCCATTTATGCTTGAGTTGGGCGTGATGATCAGATCCTCTGTGCCGTTACGGCGGCACCCTCAGATGATGAAAATGGGGGATTGCGGTATAATCGACTTGCGGCTGGCGAAGGCAGGCCGTTTGGAAGCCGCAAGGAGTTTGGCGGACACGGATACGGTCAAAGTCGCGTCGTACACAAAATTCTTGACAGTCCAGAGGTAAAAGTATGGAAAAAACACCTTTCACGAAAAAACAAATCATTGATTTGCTTCCAGGCGATATTGTTTTACATCCGATTTATCGTTGTGACGGCTTACTCTTGGCCAACCGATTTAAAACGATTTCCCCCTCACTGATTGAAAACATTCGAAATCATTTACCGGCATCATATCCTGTCCTTACCGTGAGTTCAAAGGCAGAATTGGAGGATTTAATTGCAAACCAACATTTTAATGACCCGCAATTTTTGAGCAAATTGAATGAAATTAAAAAAGAATATTATTCGTTATGCAAATTATCATTAAAACTTCAAGATTTATTATTTCAACAACCTGCTCCTTCAGTAGATCTTGATTCTAATGTAAACTTGCATCTTGATGTAAAAGAAAATTCTACTCACCAGGCATCTGTCGATCAGAAAACATTCGAATTATTCACAAATCCTTTGTGGAATAATCTTAAAGTAATTTTTGATTCCCAAATTTTGCGGAATCGGGCAAAAGAAGTTCAAAACTTAATTTTAGAAGCGTTTTCGGAAAATCCAATGCTCTACTTGATTTTTGCACGCTTGCGTAAATATCACGATGCTTTATGGATCCATTCTGTAAATACAACATGTATTTCTTTGATTATTGGACTTTCGCTCGAGATGAGCGTTGAGGAGCTTGTTGATTTGGCTCTTGCCGCATTGTTTTCAGATACAGGGTTTCTTGAATTTCCCAAAGAAGAGTTTATTTTATATCTGAATCAAAGAAAAAATGAAAACTTTATGATAAACGAACATATAAAAAAATCGATTGAACTTGCTTCACGCGTCCCGTCTCTCCGGAAGAAATCCATCCTTCACGGAATTTATGAGCATCATGAAAAATTTGACGGAAGCGGGCTTCCAACAGGGAAGAAAGGAAATGAAATAGGAGTATTTGGGCGAATCATAAAACTGGCTCAAGTTTACGATGAAATGACAGGGGGATATTTTGAAGAAAAAAGTGTTGGTTCTTTTGAAGCGCAGCGCATCATGTGGAAACTAGGCGGCACTCAAATTGATTTGGATATTTTAAAAATATTTTTGTATAGATCAAGTTTATTTAAGATTGGCGCTGAAATTCAATTAGACACTTCCAGAAAAGGCGTGATACTTGGTTTTAAAAATTTCATCGAAGACCCTACTTCGCCAATTGTAAAACTCAGCAATGGAGAAGTTATTGATTTGAGCCAAATTAGCAACCAATCGAGCAAGTAACTCAGGGAACAAACGAATTGG